>NZ_JBGFFF010000017.1:0-46470 GCF_056175785.1 Acidovorax sp. LjRoot204 | reverse complement strand
GCACGTGCACCAGTCSGTCTGGAAGGACGGCAAGAACCTGTTCGCYGGCGACGGCTATGCKGGYCTGTCGGACTTCGCGCTGYACTACATCGGCGGCATCATCAAGCACGCMCGTGCMCTGAACGCCATCACMAACCCYGGYACCAACAGCTACAAGCGCCTGGTGCCYSRCTTCGAAGCMCCGGTGAAGCTGGCCTACTCGGCCAAGAACCGYTCSGCTTCGATCCGYATCCCTTACGTGGCCAACCCCAAGGGCCGTCGCGTGGAAGCCCGCTTCCCCGATCCACTGATGAACCCCTACCTGGGCTTCGCAGCCCTGCTGATGGCCGGTCTGGACGGCGTGGAAAACAAGATCCATCCTGGCGAAGCCGCTACGAAGGACCTGTACCACCTGCCTCCAGAAGAAGACAAGCTGGTGCCCACCGTGTGCCACAGCCTGGACCAGGCCCTGGAACATCTGGACAAGGACCGTGCGTTCCTGACCAAGGGTGGCGTGTTCACCGACAGCATGATCGACGCCTACATCGATCTGAAGATGAACGAAGTGACCCGCTTCCGCATGGCAGTGCACCCCGTCGAGTWCGACATGTACTACTCGCTGTAATCGTCTGCCTGCAGACCATTGCTCAGGAAAAGGCGGCGCAAGCCGCCTTTTTTCATGGGTGGGCGGTGGCGCTACCTGCGCCGAACGCGTGCGGCGGAACCAAGACGCCAGGTGTTGCATCCGTATACACAGCCCTTCAAGGGTCTGCCCTTGTTGGATTGGAGATGTAGGGTGATTGGGAGATACTCCCCTGTCCCCTGCATGTCAGTGCGAGGAAACCGAATGAATAAAACGCTCATCACCCTGCTCCTTATCGCCGCCACCGTCCCCGCAGTCCAGGCGCAAGACCGCATCTACCGTTGCGGCAACGAATACACCAACAACGCCCAGCAAGCCAAGGAGCGCGGCTGCAAGCTGGTGGAGGGCGGCAACGTTACTGTGGTGCAGGRCACCCGCCCAGCGTCTGCCGCAGCTCCTGCAGCGGGTGGTGCGGCAGCCCCGTCGTCTGCGACCTCGCCTGCCAACGCTCCACGCGTCAGCAACAACGAACAAAAATCCCGCGACTCGGATGCCCGCGCGATTCTGGAGTCCGAGCTGCGCAAGGCGGAAACGCGCCATGCCGAACTGCTCAAGGAATACAACAACGGCGCCCCCGAGCGCAACGCACTCGATCTGCGCAACCCCCAGCGCTACACCGAACGCACGGCCGAGCTCAAGGCCAGCGTGGCCCGCAGCGAGAGTGACATTGCGGGTATCAAGCGCGAGATTGCCCGCCTGCCTGCCCCTGCTGCACCCACCAACTGATAGCGGTGATTGCGTGTGAGTGCCCCTTCTTCCTCCGACCTTCCCGGCACTGACACCGGGCGTTTTCATTCCCTGGACCTGATGTCCACCCTGGTGGCGGTGCTGCGCGCTGACGATGGCGCGGTGCAGTTTGCCAATGCCGCGCTGGAAAACACACTGGGCCTCTCGCGCCGCACCCTGGAAGGGGCGGACTTCTCTACCTTCTTCACCGACCCCGCCTTGCTGCAGACGGCCCTGGCGGGCGCCAGGGGCAAGGACTTTGCCGCGCTGCGCTACGAGGCCAGCCTGAAGCGCCTGCACCAGGACCCGGTGCCTGTGCATGTCAACGTGGCCGATGCCGAGCAGGTGGGCGAAATCCTGGTGGAGTTGTGGCCGCTSGAGCAGCAGGYSCGCCAGGACCGCGARGAGCGCCTGCKYGACCAGGCSCAGGCCAACAAGGARCTSATCCGCAAYCTSGCSCACGAGATCAAGAACCCGCTGGGCGGCATTCGGGGTGCGGCACAGCTGCTGGAGATGGAGCTCGACAACCGGGAGCTCACCGAATACACCCAGGTCATCATCCACGAGGCCGACCGCCTGCAAAGCCTGGTGGACCGGCTGCTCGCGCCCCATCGCCACCCCCACCTGGTGGGCGATGTGAACATCCACGAGGTGTGCGAGCGCGTGCGTTCGCTCGTGCTGGTCGAATACCCGCAGGGCCTCAGGGTGCAGCGCGACTACGACACCTCGATTCCCGAGTTTCGCGGGGACCGCGCGCAGCTTATTCAGGCGGTGCTGAACATCGTGCAGAACGCGGCCCAGGCGCTGTCAGAGCGCATCGCCAAGGGGGATGCCGTGATCACGCTGCGCACGCGTGTGGCCCGCCAGGTCACGTTCGGCCGACAACGCTACCGGCTGGCACTGGAATTGCATGTCATCGACAACGGACCGGGCGTACCCGATGCCATCAAGGAGCGGATTTTTTATCCACTGGTATCGGGTCGGGACGGCGGATCAGGGCTGGGGCTGACGTTGGCGCAAACCTTCGTGCAGCGTCACCACGGGTTGATCGAATGCGACAGCGTACCGGGTCGCACCGACTTCCGAATCCTGATCCCCTTGCCCTGAGAGCGCATGACGGTCCCTGACACGCAACCACAGGGAAGGTAAGAAAAACATATGAAGCCGATCTGGATAGTAGATGACGACCCCTCGATCCGCTTCGTCCTGGAAAAGGCGCTGGCCCGCGAGAACCTGCCCACGCGCAGTTTCACGCACCCGCGCGAAGTGCTGGACGCACTGGCCGATGTCACCGCAGGCGACCCCGCGCGCCAGGGCCCCCAGGTTCTGGTGAGCGACATCCGCATGCCCGGAGGTTCGGGCCTGCAACTGCTGGAGAAGGTGCGCGAGCTGCAGCCCGGCCTGCCCGTCATCATCATGACGGCGTWYTCCGACCTCGACAGCGCSGTKTCGGCSTTYCAGSGCGGYGCSTTCGAATACCTGCCCAAGCCSTTYGACCTGCCCAAGGCGGTGGAGCTGATCCGCCGAGCGGTGGAAGAAAGCCAGCGCGAAGAAGTCACCGAAGAGCGCCAGACCGCGACCCCCGAAATGCTGGGCCAGGCGCCCGCCATGCAGGACGTGTTCCGCGCCATCGGSCGGCTSTCGCARAGCMASGTCACGGTGCTCATCACCGGCGAATCGGGCTCGGGCAAGGAACTGGTGGCGCGCGCGCTGCACAAGCATTCGCCCGTGGCAGACGGCCCCTTTGTGGCCATCAACACCGCAGCCATTCCCAAGGACCTGCTGGAGAGCGAACTCTTCGGCCATGAGCGCGGCGCCTTCACCGGCGCCCAGACCCAGCGGCGCGGCCGCTTCGAGCAGGCCGAGGGCGGCACGCTGTTCCTCGACGAAATTGGCGACATGCCGTTTGATTTGCAGACGCGCTTGCTGCGCGTGTTGTCCGACGGCCAGTTCTACCGCGTGGGCGGCCATGCGGCCGTCAAGGCCCATGTGCGTGTGATTGCCGCCACCCACCAGAACCTGGAGCAGCGCGTCAAGGAAGGCGGCTTCCGCGAGGACTTGTTCCACCGCCTCAATGTGATCCGCCTGCGCCTGCCCGCGCTGCGTGAGCGGCATGAAGACGTGCCCATGCTCACGCGCCACTTTCTGCAGCAAAGCGCGCGGCAACTGGGCGTGGAGCCCAAGCGCATTGCCGATTCGGCACTGGCGCGGCTGGAGCAGTTTGCCTTCCCGGGCAACGTGCGCCAGCTSGAGAACATCTGCCAYTGGCTSACSGTGATGGCRCCKGCCCAGGTGATCTCGCTGCAGGACCTGCCGCCCGAGGTGCTGGAAGCCCCGGTGTACCAGCCGCCAGTGCGCGCCACGGCGGGCGCCGAGCCTGCGGCGGCCACGGTCACATCAATGCCGGTGGCCCCGCYGGCGCCTGTTGCGCCAGTGGCGCAGCCTGCACCCGAATTGGTGGGGGGCCTGCACCCCGCAGCGCAGGTGTCCGCTCCAGTGTCGGCGTCTGCACCTGCGGCCGTTGCGTCCTGGTCGGCCGACGCCGCCGTAGCCCCTGTGGCTGCCGCCCACAGCTGGGAGCAGGCACTGGAAACCGAAGCGCAAAAACTGCTCGCAGGCGGCCAGCCCGAGGTGTGGGATGCGCTCACGCGGCGCTTTGAGTCGCGCCTGATCCGCACGGCCCTGGTGGCCACCCACGGCCGTCGCATGGAGGCCGCGCAGCGCCTGGGCATTGGGCGCAACACCATCACCCGCAAGATCCAGGAGTTGGGGCTGGACGCACCGGATGAAGTATGAAAATGGCCGCAGGTGCGTGTTTATCATGCCTCTGCAGCTATTGAAATAGTAGCAATGCAAGGTGCCACTACATCGCTGGTGGCATCGCTGTAACCCGGCCCGGATGCGCGCTGCGCATCGCACTGCATGGCGGGCCATGTCCTACATGCAGGCCCTCCCTGGGCCGACCCGGCACTCCGGAGGTGGCTTCAACAATGAAGTCACTGTCAACCAACCGGAGATGTTCCTATGTCGGATTTCAACGATGCCAACCGTGACCCCTTGACCAATGAGCCAGGTGCTCACCCCGTCGGAACGGGCGTGGGCGCCGCCCTCGGGGGCGCCGCTGCCGGGGCTGCTGCAGGTGCTTTTGGCGGCCCGGTCGGCGCTGCCATTGGTGGCGTGGCGGGTGCTGTGGCGGGCGGCCTGGCGGGCAAGGCGGCTGCCGAGGCCGTCAACCCCACCGAAGAAGACGCCTACTGGCGCGAGACCTACCACCGCGAGCCCTACTACGTGGGCGGCCGTACGTACGACCAATACCGGCCGGCCTATGAACTGGGCTGGTCGTCGGTAGGCCGCTACGAGGGCAACTTTGACGCCATCGAGCCGCGCCTGGCCGACGACTGGCGTGCACGCCACGGCAGCGACGGCCTGGCCTGGACCGACGTGCGCCCCGCCACCCGCGCCGCGTGGGAGCGCGCCGCCAACCGCGCTGCGCTGGCCAGCGACCGCCCGATGGACGTGATCGACGCCGAAGACGTGGTCGATGTGCTCAACGACCTGCTGGAGTCTGCACGTGACGGCGAATACGGCTTCCATGCCTGTGCCGAGCACGCAGAGTCGGGCCAGCTCAAGGGCATCTTCCAGCGCCACTCGCGCGAGTGTGCGGCTGCCGCCGTGGAGCTGGAGCACGAGATCCGCCGCCTCAATGGCGACCCTGCGCAGGGGGGGACCGTGGCGGGCGCGTTGCACCGGGGCTGGGTGTCGGTGAAGACCGCTTTGTCCACCCAGGACGATAAGGCCGTGCTCGAAGAATGCGAACGTGGCGAGGACGCTGCGGTGGCCCGCTACCGCAAGGCGCTGAAGGCTGCGCTGCCTGCCGATGTGCGCGCTCTGGTGGAGCGCCAGGCCCAAGGCGCCCAGCGCAACCACGACGAGGTGCGTGCGCTGCGCGACGGGTTCTCGCCCCGGCCCTGATCCCAGGTGCCGAGGGCGACCCTTGGGTAAACCGCACCTGACCGGGCGTCGGTTGCTGCGCTGAGGGCTGACCCCAAGAAAAAGGCTGCCAGAGCATTCCTCTGGCAGCCTTTTTTGCGTCGCGTGCGGACCGGCTCAGGGGCGCATCAGGCGCTCATCGTGACAACCACCGGCGCATGGTCGCTGGGCTGTGGGTTCTTGCGCGGGGCGCGGTCCACCAAGCAGGCCGTCACCGTGGGCTTGAGGGCCTCGCTCACCAGAATGTGGTCGATGCGCAGGCCCCGGTTTTTCTGGAAACCCAGCATGCGGTAGTCCCACCACGAAWAGCTCTTTTCGGGCTGCTCGAACATGCGGAAGGCATCGGTCAGCCCCAGGGACAGCAGGGCCTGGAAGTGGTTGCGCTCTTCGGTGGTGTGGTGGATGGTCTCGCGCAGGCCCTCGGGGTCGTACGAGTCGCGGTCTTCGGGCGCCACGTTGAAGTCGCCCACCAGCACCAGGCGCGGGTGGGCGGCCATCTCGGCGCGCACCATGTCCTGCAGCGCCTGCAGCCAGCGCATCTTGTAGGCGAACTTTTCCGAGCCCGGCTCCTGGCCGTTGACGAAGTAGCCGTTGAGCAGGCGCAGCGGGCCTGCCGGCGTGTCCAGCGTGGCGGCGATGACGCGGGCCTGCTCGTCGCCAAAGGCGGGGATGTTGCGCACCACATCGCGCAGCGGGTGGCGGCTCAGGATGGCTACGCCGTTGTAGGTCTTTTGGCCGAAGGCGACGGCTTCGTAGCCGGCCTCTTTCAACGCGTCGTGGGGAAACTTGTCGTCGGTGAGCTTGAGCTCCTGCAGGCACAGGGCATCGACCGGGTTGGCGGCCAGCCAGGCCAGCACCTGGGGCAGGCGCACCGACAGGGAGTTCACGTTCCAGGTGGCAATTTGCATTGGCTGAAAAATCTCTTGTAAATCAATCGGTTGCTGTTGTGTGGGTTGCATTTTTTGGTCTAGCTACCCACCTGGCTACCCGGATTTTGTGCCCTTGGGTAGCCGTGTTGGAAGGGCCTAGCCGGCATTGTCGCCGCACCGAGACTCCAGGTAGTCGTGGATGCTTTTCGCGGTGATCCGGCTGGCACGCTTGCCGACTTTCACCAGCGTCAAATGCTTGTCCTTGACCAGCCGGTAGATGGTTGCGCGCGAGACATCGAGCTTTGCGGCGGCGTGGTTGATTTGATAGGCGAGGGGATGTTGTGCGGTGTTCATGTTGTTCTGGCTCCTGGCAATTCGCCGGTAGCGGGTAAGGCGAAGTACGCGACGCCCGCATCAGTGGGGCGGTGGTTGATCCCTTGGAGCAGGCCCTTGCGGTGCAGGGCCTGCAGGGTGCGGTGGTCATTGGAGGGCGGCTGCCCCACCGTTGCGCGCCACAGCGCGTTGCGCTGGGCGGGCGAGAGGGAGGGGCGTTTGGTCATGCCGAGCGCCCATCAAGAAAGGATGTCAGAGGTGTGTCGTACCCCAGCATCAGCGGATGCATTGGGTCACCCGCCTTTGTGAGGCCGAAGCAGCGCACCGGCTTGCCGGAAGACACCAGCGCGTCAGCCAGCACATCGAAGAACTCCTGCAGCGCGGGCGGCACCTTCGATGTGTTTCCCCAGCACGGAACCAGAATGTCGGCCTCCGTGATGATGTCGGTGATGTGGTCGCCGATGTCAGGGCCGTGTGGGTCATCGACGGCGGCCAGCGTCTTCACATCTGTGGCTCGGTATGCGAACACGTTGCCCACTATGAAGCGCGAAGCGCCCCAGCGCTTGGCGAAACCAGTCCACTTGCGCACGGTGGCGTCGTCCTCTGTGGCATCGGCAGTGCTGGGGTTGATGCCGAAGAACGCGTACACCGGACCGTCCATGGCCACCTGGCGCTCCAGGCGGTAGCGGTACAGGCCGCATGGCGAAAGGACGGCGCTCACGCTGCACCGCCTTCCAGCTCAATGCGCGCACGCTCCTGCAATGTCGCCAGTTCGGCGCGCTTGTTCTCGATGTGGGCTCGGATCACTGACTCGGCCAGCACCGGCGAGACATTGAGGATGCGGTGGGCGTTCTCGCCGCTCGGAATTCCAAGCTGGAGGTGCCGTGGTTGGCCGAAGGCGTCTCTGATGGTCGGCGCTGTCTTGTCCAGGCGTTCGCGCTCTCGGATGGTCTTCATGTCATCGAGCAGCGTTTGGCCCGCTTCGAGTTCTCGGTAAGCTTGGTAGATCAGGGCGGCGGTTTCTTGGGTAATCATGGTGTGGTCCTTACCGGCCGCTTCAGCAGCCAGGTGAAATGCGGGGGCATGCCCGCGGCTCGATAGGTGGCCCACAGCTCCGTGCCCGTAGGGCAGCGCTGCAGGTTGTTGGGGTTGCCGCCGGCGGCGCGGCATGTGGCACAGCCGGTGTGGTGGAGCTGGTAGGCCTTGTCTGCAGCTGACCAGTCGGGCGGGGTGGTCATGGGTTGGGGAAGCCGTCCCAAGTGCGGCCATCCAGCAGGCGGCCTGCCGCCTTCTTGCCCACGCGCGCGGCGCCCTGTCCGTCAGGCCAGTCGTGGAATGCTGGCTGGTCAGGGCCGTGTGGCGCGCCCTTCTCAAACACCAGTTTCACGGTGTCGCCTTCGCGGATCGTCGGCATCCACTCGCCCCACTGCTTGAACAAGAACGGCACCCCAGCGGCCTCGCACTGGTCGCGCAGGCTGCGGGCCCATTCGGGGTGCATGGGGCGCGCGCCGGGGCCGCTCTCACCGCCGACGATCACCCAGTCCAGCGCTGGAACATCGTCGGCTGGCTCACCCTCATCATTCACGCAGTTGGTCGTGCCCTTGAGCGGGAAAATCACGGCGTCACCGCCGAAGACATCAATGCTCGTCAGATCAACCGGCCCCAGCAGCGGCTCCATGCTCAGGAACCGCACGCGCGCTGGCACCTGCAGCAGCTTGGGTATGTCGCGGTCGGCCTCGGCCTGGTTCACGATGGTGGCGCCGATCCAGACATTGGGGAAATGCCGGTCGAAGTCGAAGGGCACCGGCAGCATGTTGCCCACGTTCCCGATGCGCTTTGTCAGCAGCAGCCAATCGAGTTTGGGCGTTGCGGCGATCAACTCGAATAGGTCCGAGCGCCACTGCGGGTCCACCGCGTTGTCGAACACATCGGCCAGCGAGGCGCAGAAAACTCGCTGGCGGCGGCCGTACTGCGCCATGAAGGCATCGGCCTGAGCATTCCAGCGCAGCGGCATCTTCCAGTTGGCTGGCTTGGTGCGCACGCGCTCATTGCCAGGGCCCCAAACGGCCACGCCCATGCGCTTGTCCATGAGGTTTTCGGCATAGCAGTGATCGCACCCGGGGCCCACCTTGGTGCAGCCAATCCAGGGATTAAAAGTGTGATCCGTCCATTCGATCTTGGTGTTTTCGGCCATGTGTGGCTCCAGAAATGACAAACCCCGCATGAGCGGGGCTGTTGATGGGGTGGGGGTGCCTGTCAGGCAGACGGTTCCTTGGTCTTGAAAAGCGGGCTCTGAATCCGCCTGTTCTCTGCTTCGATCATGGGTTTTGCAATGGCTCGCATTTCGCTGGCATCGTGTCCAGACCACCAGGCGACCATGCACTCCACGGTGTCGTAGTCGGTGGTGGTGATGTCGGAGAACGCATCCCAGTCCACGCGGCGGTCGAAGGCCGTGGCCACGAATGCGTCAGACTTCGCCAGCATGGCCTCGACGGTGCGGATGCCTCCATTCATACCGCGATAGCGCCGGTTTTCGAGTGCCCAGGCCATCATGAATCGGCCTTCGGCGGTATTCGAGAAGCGGTGTTGATCGCCGATGGTCAGCATCTGCTCTGCAGCGTGTGTGAAGCCGCTGCCGCCGTTGCAGCCCATGAATGTCATGTACGACGCACAGACAGAGGCCTCGCGCTGGCCAACGCTGGACCCCGTGCTCCACAGGATCGTGTGCAGGCGGCCCGGGTCGGCGGCCATGTAGTCCTGCCAGAGCTTTAGGTAGATGCCCTCGCCGGGTGTGCCCGCTCGCGGTGGGCGGATGGGGGTGTGCAACAGCTCCAGCAGTTCTTCCTGATCGCCTCCCATCACGCACCTCCTTGCTTGCGGGCTGCGATGGCTGAATCAATGGCCTTTGCCACATCGAAGAGGCAGGAGTCGCAAAGATCGAATTTGCGGGTTGCGTCCGCGCAGGCGTGGCCGTGCATGTCCAAGGCGTGGGCGTTGAGCGTCAGCTTGCCCTCTTGGCGAGAGTTTTGGCCGTCCATCGTCACGGTGCAGCAGTCGCAGGTTTTGATGGTATGGGCTGGGATGGTTTTTGTGCTCATGGCTTCTCCAGTGGGCCGAGCGGCCACGGGTCAACGATTGCGGTGATTTCTGACATGGCGTCATGGGCGCTTGGCCCGTCTGGCAGCAGGTATCGCTGCACTATCCCGAGGACTTTGCGCAACGCCGTCTGCGCATCCTCCAGCACGCTGTCTGCCTTTGCGCGGTCAGCAGCCATGAAGTCGCGCCAGTCGGGGGCGGTGCGCAGGATCGCCAGAGCCGTTCCGGGCTCTGTCGCCGAGTCCAGCACTCGGTAGCAGGCATCCATCGTCTGGTTCGGGTTGCGGCCCCAGCCAAGCATGAGCATTGCAAGCGCGCTGCGCAGTTGCGCCCAGTTCACCCCACCCGCTGGTTCCGTCACGCTGTCTGCCGGGGCACGGGCTGCGCGGTATGGGGCAAGCTCTTTGGCAATGCTTTCAATATGTCCTTGTGCAAGTTGCTTTGCGTCATCCGTACTCGCGGCGCAGCCAATGTATTCACCGTTTAAGTACAGACAACGCGCGTCATGCTCTTTCCAGCTTTTCCACTCGATGCGAAACGGCCCAAGCGGGGTTTGCGCCGTGCAATGGTCATAGCTACAAATGCCGTGAGTTGGCGGCGTGTCTTGCGTCCACTGTAAATTGCGCACTGGCGCTGGCTGGCTGTCTGCCTGGGGCGTGGGTGATTGCGGCAGTGGTGAGTGCTTCGGCTTTGCGGCCTGCTTGGCTCGTATCTTTGCCACCAGCTCGGGGGCGTTGATGCGCACCAGCTCCACCTCGCCGGCGTCATGCATGTCCAGGCCGCTGGCCAGGCACAGCGCAGCCAGTGTGACCATCACGCCGCCGACTTCCTGCGGTGGATCGCCAACGGGGCGGCCAAACACGTAGTCCACCAGCTGGTGTGCCTCGCTTGCCGTGCAGCCCAGAGACTGCACCAGCTCAAGCGACTCTTCCAGAAAGCGATGGTTGCGCTCCATGCGGTCTGCTGCAATCTCGGCGCCGAAGCACTCCAGCAGCCAGGGCTGCACGCGCTGTTGGAAGGCTGGCGCAGCCACGGGGGCGCTGCTGGCCCGGGGCGCTGCATTGAGCGCAGCCAGCCGACCGCACTTTGGCGTCTTGCAGTAACTTCCAGGGATGCATCCTGGGCAAGGGTCTGCTGCCGCAGCCGATGGGGCGGGCTGCTGTGCCTCTACCAGGGCGGCGCAAGCAGCGTCAATGTAGTCCCAGTGAGTGCGCTCCGGTTGGTCGCGGATATGCGGGCGACAAAAGCCTAGGCTGGATTGCACAGCGCGCAAGCCCTCGATGATCTGCGCTTTCGTAGGTGCTACGACGGTCAGCGCTTCTGGCGCCCCTTGTTGGTTGGTCATGTGTATTCCTCAGTATTTGGGCGCAGCGCTTGACCAACAAGCGCTAGCAGCTATGTTTTGTGTAGCACTACGCGGCCTTGCGCATCACGCCGTTGGCCGCCTCGGAGTAGTTCGCCGCCACGATCAGCCGCATGGGCAGCGGGCTCACGCTGTTGCCCGCCATCCGCACCTGAGCGGTCTTCGTGAGCTTTTTGCCGCTGGAAGTGCGATCGATCACGTAGTCGGGCGGGAAGTCCTGGGCGTTGTAAAGCTCGCGCGGGGTCAGCATGCGCAGCGTGATGTCCACGATTACCCAGGGCTCGCCCTTGAGCCACACCGTGACGAGCGCCAGGCGGTCGTGCGTGGTGATGGTGGTCATGGGGTCGCGTGGGTCTGCCCACTGGCCGCCGCTGGCGTGGTATCGCATGAGGAAGGCAGCGCAGCGCAGGGCTCCCGCCTCGTCTTCCTTGCCCAGCTCGTACTGCACCAGGGCGTGATGCTCGCCGCCGGCGGATACCACTGGCACCGGGTCGCGCGCATCGCGGCCGATGCTGTGCTTGCGCAGCGTGGTGAGGTGGGCCACCGCCAGCTGCTGCTGACTGCCGCTGGTGGTGATGGTTGATACACCGTCGCGCAGGTCGCGGGCGTGCACGGTGTTGTGGCCGCCGTTGGCCTGCACCATGAACGCCGTCGCCAAGCTCTGGCCGCCACCGCTGGCAGTGACCGTGCCCACCGGGCCTGTCACATCGTTCACCCCGTAGCTGCGGCGCTTGCTGTCGCCCGATCCCTCGCCGTGGCCTGCCTGCACAAGGTAGGCAGACGCAACCGCGTGCTTGATGCCGCCCGCCACCATGGTGCCGATGGCGGATTGGATGTCCATGGCGCGCGGGGCTTGGCCCTCTGCCTCACCGTAGCCAGTCTGCACCAGCGTGCGCGCCGCGCCGTCCACGATGAACGGATCTTTGCTCTCCAGCACGAACCGCTTCATGCCGTAGGCGATGCGCCGCATGGTGGCCTCGGCCAGTTCCTTTTTGCGGCCGAAGATGCTGGTGCCCGGGATGCTCCAGTCGATGCATTCGGCGGCCTGCTTGTACGGCTTGAGCTTGCCCGTGGGGTTCTTGGCGTGGGTCAGCTCGGGCCAGACGATGGGCAGGCCATCGCAGCGGGCGATCATGTAGAGCCGGGTGCGCGTGCTGCGGCAGCCCACCTTGGCATTGCAGATCACCCGCCACTCCACCTTGTAGCCCATGGCCCGCAGGCCTTCTACGAAGTGGTCCCAGTTGTGGCCCTTGCGCGTGGGGTCGGGCACCAGGAACTGATTGCCCCGGGGCACCACCTCACCCGGGTTGGCCACGCGGTAGGTGGGCTTGCCGTTGGCGCCCATCACCTTGTCCAGTGTGATGACGCGGCCGGTGGCCGGATCGCGCTTTGCCACCAGCGGGGACCACTGCAGCATCTGCTCCACGTTCTCCAGCGTGATGACATCGGGCCGGGTCTTGCCCGCCCAGCGGTGCACCATCCAGGCCAGGGAGCGGATCTCCTGGCTGCGCGGCTGGCCGCCCAGCGCTTGGCTGTGGTGGGTGCAATCTGGGGATGCATGCAGCAGGCCCACGGCCTCGCCGCGCGTGACTGCCAGAGGATCTACCCGGCGAATGTCCTCCCGGTAGTGCCGGGTCTGCGGGTGGTTGATCTCGTGCATGCCGATGGCGTCGGCATCGTGGTTGATCGCCACATCGACGTGCCGGCCAATGGCCTGCTCGATGCCGGTGCTGGCGCCGCCGCCACCGGCAAAGAGGTCGATCACCAGTTTGGCGGACAGGGCCAGGATGAATTGAGGTGTGAGCATGGTTCTTCCGGTTGGGCCCAGGGCGGGCCAGAAACGAAAGAGCCCGCGTGGTGCGGGCTCTTTGTGGTGTGGGTTAGTGCCTAAGCCAGCTGCTCGATGGTCTGGATGTTCTTGAGGTTGATGATGTCGCCGCCGTCGCTCTTCACGCGTGCCGTGGCCAGGCGGTATGCCTCCTGGTGCTCACCGTAGGAAATTTGGCGCAGTTGGAAATCATGGGCAACCACCAGCATGCGTATGGCCTCCAGCTCTGAGGCGCGCAGCGCGCCGGGTTTCCAGCCTGTTGGGCTGTCCTGGCGTGTGCTGATTTCCTCCAGCGCATTGAGCGCTGCCTTGAGGTCGCTGCGAAAGCCCTTCACCACGCCGCCGTCCTCGATGGCCATGCCCACGTTCACCAGGGTGCACAGGCGTAGCCAGTCTTTGAAGTTGCCCTTTCCAACGCGAAATGCCTCCACCGCCCGGCGGCTGGGCACGATGTAGTGCTCAATTTCTGGGGTGGTGAGCTTCGTTGCGTTGCGGATGGCCACGTTCACCGGAGACTCCGGCAAGTCTGTGACGAACTTCATCCACTCGGGTTGCTTGCCCTTCGCGGCAAGGCGTCGCAGCTGTCGGTTCATGGTCAATGTCCGCAGGGGAGGGCACCGCCCACGGGCGTGCCGTCTGGGTTGATGGGGTGGCGGGCGCCGCAGCCCAGGCAGGTGCGGTGCTCGGGTTTTGGTAGCGGCTGGATGGCGAATGGCCAGCGTTGCGGGGTTTGTTGGGTCATGCCAGTACCTCGCGCGTGCCATCGGCTCTCATCGCGCTGACCACCCCCGCCTTTTCCATGGACTCCAGCAGCCGCGCGGCGCGGTTGTAGCCAATGAGCAGCTTGCGCTGCACGTAGGAAATGCTCGCCTTGCGGTCTTTGCGCACCAGCTCGGCGGCCTGCTCGTACAAGGGATCTTGGCCGCCGTCTTCGAAATACGGATCTTTTGGCAGGGCCTCTATCAAGGCGGCAGACTTTGCTTCCAGCGCAGCAATGCCCACGGCGCTCTCTGCCTCCCCGCCCAGCGCCTCGATCAGGTCCGGGATCAGCTTGACCAGCTCGCCAGTGGCAATCGCCACATCGGTGTCGAAACCGCCGTCGTCTGCCTTGGTGCCCTCGAAAACGGTGTCCAGGAAGGCCAGCTTGCGCACCTGCAGCCCCTCGGTCAGCAGGAAAGAAACCCGGTCATCCCAGGTCATCGCCAGCTTGGTAGGCAGCTTGCCCGCGTCGATGTGGCCCTGAACCTCGGCAATGTCCAGCGGGTGGCGGCCGTAGCGCACCACGGCTTTTTCTTCGTTGGCGCTCTTGAGCTCGCACTCGCGGTCCACTGTGAAGCCGACGGGCGGCTCCTGTTCCTTGAGCCAGTGCGCCATGGCAGCCTGCGGGCTGGTCTGGGTGCTGAGCAGCGACACGGACAGGCCGGGCAGCGCCTCGACCAGCAGCGTCACCACTTCATCTGCGCGGCCCTGGCTGGCCGTGCCCAGTACCAGAAGGCGCGATGTGGGGTCGATCCACACCCACATGCTGGCCTGCTTGGTGAAGGCCATGGGCAGGAGATCCAGCTTGGCCTCGTCCTTGAGCTCGCGGGATTCCTTTTTTCCGGGCTTGCGGCCCGTCTCCTGCTCAATGCGGTCGGCCTTTTCCTTGACCTTGCGGGCCAGCACGCTGCCGGGCAGGGTCTTGTACTCGGTCATCAGACGGGCGATCCACTGGCCGCCGATGCTCTCGACCAGGGCACCGTGGGCCTCGCCGCGGGGTGGCACCCAGCCGCAGGACTTCTCCTGGGTGGCACCGCACTCCATGAATGGAGCCTTGGCCAGGGCTTCCTCGGCAGCCTGCAGGTCTGGTGCCCAGCCTTGGGCGATGCGGTAAATGATCAGGGACTTGAACATGGGGACTCCATGAAAAAGCCCGCACTGGGCGGGCTTGGGGGGTTAGGCGAAGAGTGGTCCCACGGCAGTGGCTATTCGAGCATCCTGCAGTGGTTGGTATGCGGGGTTCAATTCACACCCCAGGTACTGGCGGCCATGCTGCAGCGCTACGGCGGCAGTGGTGCCGCTTCCCATGAACGGGTCCAGCACAATGTCGCCAACTCGAGATCCCGCAAGAATGCAGGGTTCAATCAGCGCGGGAGGAAACGTTGCGAAGTGGGCGCCTTTGTAGGGGCGCGTGGCCACTGTCCAGACACTGCGGCGGTTTCGCATCGTCCCCTCCCAAGGCACTGAGCCAGCCTGGTGGCGGCTGTCACCCGGCAGCCCTGGACGTGGTTTGCGTGCCAAGTTCCCAGAGCGGCGAGCAACCGCTTTCATGGTGCCGTTGGTCTTTCCCGGAACCCTATCGCTTCCGGCTTGTTGCTCGAGATCCTGGGACAAACGCGCAACCGTGCTCGCTGCAACCTGTTCCATCACCGCTTCTTGGTCGTAGAAGTAGCGCTCCGACTTCGACAGCAGAAACACATACTCATGCGCTTTGGTGCAACGGTCGGTGACGCTCTCGGGCATGGGGTTCGGTTTCGACCAGATGATGTCCTGGCGTAGATACCAGCCGTCGGCGCGCAGTGCAAATGCCAGCAGCCAGGGTATCCCGATCAGGTCTTTTGGCTTGCAGCCGCCGGGTACACCAGCGCCGATCCCTTGGCCCTGGGTGACGGCTCCGCTTCCAGAAACTCGACCGGGTTGGGTGCCGCGCTGCCCCGCATAGCTGTCCCCGATGTTCAACCATAGCGTGCCATCGTCGGACAGCACGTCGCGCACGCAGCGGAACACCTCGACCATGGCCGCGATGTATTCCTCGGGTGTCTGCTCCAGGCCAAGCTGGCCAGGGTGCCCGTAGTCGCGCAGGCCAAAGTAGGGCGGGCTGGTAACACACATTTGCGCACGTACGCCGTCAGCAGCCCAGGCGCGCATCGTCTCTCGGCAGTCGCCGGTCACAGTGATGTTCATAAAAGGGCTCAAAAAAAGCCACCTCGGCGGGTCGCTTGGGGGTTGGGTTGCTGGGTGGGTCAGGCTGCAGACTTGGCCTCTTCACCCTTTGCCTTCGGCGCCGGGAACTTCTTGAACGGCAGCGGCTTGATGTGCTGGCCGAAGAAGGAGCCGATGGACTCTGCGGCCACGAACTTGGCGTGCACCTCGGGCTCCACATTGGGGTAGTGGTAAATGTGGCCCGGGCCGCGCGTGAACTGGCAGGCCAGCGTCTTGGTGCTTGGGTCGTAGCCGATGCAGGCCACCTGGTTGCTGGTGACAGGCGCCATGGGAATGGGCGTGTAGGGCTCGTCGGAGAAAGCGGCGGGTTCAATGCGTTTGATGTTCACGGGGATCTCCAGAATGAAAGCGGCCCGCGCGTGGCGGGCCTTGGTTGCGGGGTTGGGCGGGATCAGGCTGCGACTGCAGTCCGGGATTTCAGGAACTCAGCCTTGGCGGCCAGGGCCTGAGCGGCGATGGCTTCACAGATTTCTGGGAAGTCGTCTTCGTGGTACAGCGGTGCGGCGCGCTCGCGGCCGGCGGGCTCGAAGCCCAGGGCGCGCAGGTCTTCGGCCGTCACGGTCATGTGGCCCAGGCGCTCTTTGATGGTTCCGATGCGCAGGGTGGGCGGGCCGGTGCGCTCTGCAGGTGCTGCAGGTACTGCAGGCGCGGCAGCCGGAGCGGCAGCCATGCGCTGCGCCGTCCCGATCACCTGCTGTGCGTCCAGCCCGGCCACAGCCTCGGCGTGCTGCTCGCGCACCAAGGTGCCCAGGTCGGCAGCCACTGCCGGGTGCAGCGTCTCGGCCTGCGCCGCTTGGGTGATGGCAGCTTGCGCGGCGCGTTCATCGGCGGCCAGCTTCTCGCGCGCCTCACGGTCGGCGCGGTCGGCTTCTTCCTTGCGGATGCGCTCGCGCTCCACTTCCTGCCGTTCGCGCTCTGCCGTCACCCGGTTGGCGATGATCGCGGCCAGGTCGTCTGGAGCCTTGAGCACCAGGGCGGCGGCATCGTGCACCACCAGCCCGCTGGCCTGCAGTGTCTTGACGTTGGCGTGGATGCGGTTGGCGATCTCGCTGGCGGCGATCTTGGCGCGGGCCAGTTCGTCGTTCACGGCGCTGCGCAGGCTGTCCACGGTGCGCTTGCCCTTGATGGCCCCGGCGAAGTCGGCGGGCACCTGGGGCATGTAGTTCACTGGCATGGCCGCGTTGAGCTCGTCGATGTGCTTGCGCAGGGCTGCGATGCCACCGGCCACGATCTCGCCCCGAATCTCTTCCTTACGGGCTTTCACCAGCTTGTCCAACTCCAGGCGCGTGCGGCGGGCTTCTGCGCTGATGTCGTCGATGGTGCGGAACAGCTCGTCGATGGTGGCCGTCTGGCTCAGGGCATGCTCCTTCGCAGCAGCCAAGCGGCTTTCCACATCGGCACACCACTTCACCGTGCTCTCTGCTGTCGCAAAGTCCTGGTCGGTAGACAGCGTGCGGTTGATGCCCCGGAACACCTCCAGCGCATGGGCCTTGTACTCGGGCAGGTTGCTGGCCGTGACCGCGCCGGTCACCTGGATCAGCAGGGCGGGCAGGTTGTCGGGGGTCTTGCCAACCACGGGCGYGGGCTTCGCCTCGGCTGGCGCCCAGACTGCCAAATCGGCGGCAAACTGCTTCCAGCCTGCGATCAGTTGGGCCCGGCGCTCTGGTTTAGATTCGTACCAGACCCAGGCGCTGCGCCCTGCGGTGCCGTCGCTGGTGGCGAACATGATGCGCTTGGCACCAGACACCAGCAGCTGCTGCTCCAACTGCCAGTAGTGGTGCGGCGCGGGTTCTCCGGTATCCGCAAGCTGGGCCGCCACTTTGCCGGACCACAGCTTGTGCTCGAACCCGATGGTGCGGTCCATGGTCAGGCCGTCAAAGCTCGCCAGCAGCGGAAGGCCATCCACATCACGGGTGCCGGTGATGTTGTAGAGGTCGTCGTCAATCTGGGCTTCAGCGATTGGGCGGTAGCCCGCCTCGGCGTCGTGCCCCGCCTGAAACAGCGCCGCCTTGTGGCTGTCGATCTCGGCATCCACCAGCCGCAGCGCCTTCTGCTTG
This sequence comes from Acidovorax sp. LjRoot204, assembly GCF_056175785.1. Classification (NCBI taxonomy): domain Bacteria; kingdom Pseudomonadati; phylum Pseudomonadota; class Betaproteobacteria; order Burkholderiales; family Comamonadaceae; genus Acidovorax; species Acidovorax sp. LjRoot204. The sequence continues at coordinate 28,604 of NZ_JBGFFF010000017.1, read as the reverse complement.
AGCAGTTCGTCGCGGGACAGGTAGGGCGAAACGCCCATCATCGCGGGGGCTTCGCTGGCCGTGAAGTGGTCGGCGCGCAGCGAGTGCCATTGGTTCGTGCCTTGCTGCACGTCGTGAACGATCATGGTCATGTTGTTCCTCAAGCGGACATTTCGTCCATGCGGGTTTCGTAGATGGCGTTCAACTCGGCCTGTTGGGCTGGGTCGGTGATGGAGCCGATCAGGTCGGCGGCCACGTTGAGTGCGTCAGCGTCAACCGCGCCGCGCAGCTGGTGCGCAACCTGGTCGAAAGTCGGCCCCTGCTGTTGCTCCTGCGGCTTGAGCGCACGAATGGCGGCTTCCTGCTCGGCGGTCAGCGCGCCCTTGCTGCGGGCGAACTTCACGATCTCTTCGACATCGGAGCCGCTGTTGACTGCGGCCTGCCACTTGGGCAGGCGGGCATTGAACGAGTCATCAGGCCAGGTCGGCGGCGCAGTGGGCTCCACAACCTCGACCATGCCCATTGCCTTCGAGGCGGGCGTAGCCTCCACGATGCGCTCGGCCTCGTCCTGGTCATAGATCCCGCCGTAGCCGAATGCCAGGCGAGCGCACTGGATCATGGCCTTGTGGCGCAGCATGCGCTTTGGGTGCGACTGCCATGGGCCGGTGCCACGGGCGCACTCTTCGCGGTACTCCGTCACCTTGATAGGCCGGTTGCGGTCCTTGCGGTAGATGATGCAGGTGCAGCTTTCGGGGCTTTGCTCAAACTCGATGCCGTCGAACTGCGGGTGTGAGTTGATGATCCGGCTCCAGCCGTCCACACCTACAACGGGCACGATGCCGTTGTTCTTGTCGGGGAAGGCGTAGATTTCTTTCGTCCACGGGTTCAGGGCGTACTGGTTGGCAACTACCAGCAGAGCCGTCATTTGCGCGTCGCTGACCTGACCCTTGAAGGCTGTGGCCTTGAGGGTTCCGATCAGGTCGGCGCCGTCGCCCATGTCGAGCTTGGTTGCCAGGGTGCGTGTCAGGGTGGTAAGGGCATTACTCATGTGAACCTCAATTGGTGGTTGTTTCGGATGGTCTTGATCGGCCTCTTAGGCCGGTTGGGCTCGCCCAGGTGGAGCGCTCCGCAGAACTCGCAGCGGTACGTACTCATGGGCTTGCCGTGTTTCTTGTTGGAGCGCTTGCGCGCTTTCTCGGCCAGCTCGTAGCTGGTGATGGCCGACTTCCCGGTGGGGCAGTCCATGGCATCACCTCAGATGAAGGGTTGATGCACCCAGGCCATGTAGAGGGCCAGGGCAGCAGAGGTGGAAAGGAGCCAGGCGGCGAAGGCGAGGGCGGCTTTCATGGCAGCCTCCGGAACTCGATGGCCCATACCCAGGGGTTGGCGGCCCAGCTGTCGGGGCCGTTGATCTGCTCCCAGAGCGTTCGAAACAAATCGCAGGCGTTGTCGTTGAAGTGCGACTTGCCGTCAGGCATGCGCAGCTCGTAGATGCCCATGCAGTCCTCTGAGCGGCGAGCTTTTGCACTGAAAGTCAGCCCCTCGGCTGCCGCATCAGCCTCGCTGATGTCCTGCAGGCGCTCCACGCGCACGCTGGTGATTTCCAGGGTGATGCGGCTGACCCAGCGGGGCATGTGGATGCTGGGGCGCCAACGACGATCCCGCGCGTGGTTGTCGATGCTGTAGTTCTCTGGGTCGGACAAACCAGCCCAGATTTCGGTCAGACGGTCTGCCTGCTCTTCAGGAATGCGCAGCGGCCACTTTGAGGCGTTATCAGCAGCGAAGCGAACGCACGGCTGCCCATCCTCGGTCCAGTCGTAGAACTGCCAGCTCTCGCGCACCCAAAGCCGGTCGCCGGGCTGGCCGTAGGGGCAGGCAATGTGCACATACGGCGCTTCGACAGAAATCTCTTGACCTGGGCTGCGCTTGGTCGCGGGTAGGTGGTGCCCGCCGACAAACCTTGCGTCTGCAATCGGTTGCGGCTTACACACCCGCCGCGTCTGCGTCTTGCTGCCATCCAGCAGCGCGCGGACCATGGGCCCGCTGAAAAGGATGGGGCGCTCTTTCATGGCTGTACGCCCCGCGCCACCATCCCGGCTGCCGCATCTGCGCGGGCGCGGCGCTCGGGCGTCCAAAGGTCGGGCCGCTCCTGCTGTGCCTGGGCCAACGCATCGCGCAGATTGGCGGCATCGTCGGCCTTGGACTCCCATTCAGTGGGCCCGTCCAGCAGGTGGCTCCCGCCGAGCAGGAACGAGGTCAACAGGACTGCAGCGGCGATCCAGGCAAAAGCCTTGAGGTTTTCAAAGGGTGGCATTTCAATCTCCTTGCTCCAAAGATTCCGGGTCCAGCTCCGCGCCAATGGCGGCAGCCTCATCCCTGAGTGCGGCCGCGCGGGCGGCTTCGTCGTTGCGGCGCTTGGTGTCGGCCTGGGCTGCCATGGATGCAGCCAGGGCATCGCGGCGGGCGCTGGTGAAGTGCGGGGCGGTCATGGGGTCGATCACGCTGCACCGCTCTCTGTGTGGCCGAAAACCGCTTCGCAAACACGTCGGCACTTCGCTATGGAAAAGTGGTCGTTCTCGTCACGGACGCCACTTTCCATGTCGATCCAGTAGTGCTTCTGTCGCGCCCCGATATGGCGAACAGCTTCGGCTACGTTCTCTGGTTTGAGTCCACCAGCAAAGCCGACATATGACTCTTCGGGCGCCGTTGGCCATCCTTCTGGTGAAGTGCCACGGCCACCCGATTGGTCAAAAAGCCAACTCACTGTTGATCCGGGAGGAAACCGCTGCGGGTCGCGTGATTGCAAAATCGTTGCGAGGCCTCGTCGGAGGCCCCACAGGAAAAGCGTCTCGCGTTTGTCGAAAGCAGATGGATCGGCGGTGTTGATCTGGATGCGGTTGAAAGCGCCACTTCGCAAGATCGGCTCCAGTGCCGCCAAGCTGTTCGCGCCCAGTAGCTCCCGGCTGTGGGCGCCACAGATGTGCGCGGACAAAGTGATCAGGCCGCTGTCTCCAACGACCTCAATCAACTTAGATACCCATCGCTCCGATGGATATCGGCCGTGCCCAGTGCGCTGCGGCGAGAAGAGAATGCCGAACTCAACTGGGTAGTCCAGTGACAGGCTCATCATCTGTTCGACATCGGTGCTGTCATCAGCCCCGGTGAAGGTGATCAGTTTTGGGCTGAAAATGGAATCGGTATTGCTCACGACCGCACCCCCATGTACGCGTTGTGCTGGACCTGATCCACCAGGGCGCGGTGGTAGCGGGGATCGCTGGCCTCGATGGCGGCCACCTCTGCCCAGGCCTGATTGCGCAGCCGCTGCAGCTCTTGCGGGGAGATTGGCGGCGGTGCGCCAGGGATGCGCAGCAGCGGCTGCGCCGTGGTGTTGACGTTTTGCATTGCGCCTCCTGGGCGGGAAAAAGAAAGCCCGCGTGGTGCGGGCTGGGTGAATCAGAAGGGGATTCCGTCGTCTGGTTGGTATCGCTGCCAGTGGGGCCGCGTCAACGGGTCTTCGTGCTGCGGGTGCTGGTCCCATAGCACGCGCCAGCGCCGGACAAGGGCGGGCTCGCCGTGGTACATGAACCCGTAGCCGTCATAGACGCGGGCCTCGCGGTGCGCGCGGCGGTAGAGGGCGCGCGTCCAGCGGAACTTGCGGGCCATGGTTCAGCCCTGCTGCAGTTCCGGGGCTGCTTGCGCCGCCTGCTTCGCCTTGTCGTAGGCCTTGATGCCCCACGCGATGGCGTAGCAGTTCCACAGGAAATCAAACTTGAAGACGCGGCAGTCCCACTCCCAGCAGTCCTCCAGGTTGAACCCCGGCACCTCATCGCAACGGAAGTCGCGGGCCGCGTCGTAGGCGCGAATCGAGCCGTCATCGGCAAGCGCGAGCACCTCATCTTTCAGCGCGGCCCAGAGCGCATCCCGCTGCTCTTCAAATTGGCGCCGGTCGGCATCGGTGGTCCATTCGTCGTCGTCGGGCTGATTGCTCTCCTTCCAGCTATCGAACGCCTCTTGGACGTGCTGGCGGAAGCTGTCGGCGCAGTATTCCTGGGCATCGCGTGGCGCTGGCGCGCGCAGCTTTTCGTCCCAGTAGCTGGCGTTGATCGCCAACTGGTCGGCGCGGCCCGTCCGGTCGTAGTGCTCCTGATCCGTGCGGAAGAACACGAACATGTCATGCAGGCGCCGGAACACGAAGGTGCCCATGTCGCCGTCAACGCACAGCGTGCCGGGCCAAGTGATGATGTCGAACCAGTAGGCGTTCGATTCGGGATTCTTGAATCGCAAATGGCGGTTCACGCCGTCATCGCGCAGCACCTCCATCTGGTGAGCTGCCGCGTCTTTGAGGAATCGTTCCTCGGTGCAGGAATACTTGCGGGCCATGGGAACTCCGAATAAAAAAGCCCACGCGAGGTGGGCGAACCCCTGCGCAAGGCAGGAGGGGAGGGAGAGGGTGGGCTACTTGCCGGGGGGATTCGCAGCACCGTCCAAAGTTTTGCGAAGTGGCTTTTGCCCGTGAGGGTTGATGGTGGCCGGAGGTGATCCCGGCTTGAACTCTTGCGGCTAAATCGCCGGCAGCTCTGGCTCTCGATTTCCCCAGCCCATCACCACTGGGCATTCACCATCACATCAGGACATGCGGGAATCGAACCCGCGTACTGTCAGCGTCACGCCTTATCTGCAGATTGACGTGGGCTGCTGGTCATACCAACGAAACCTTGCTGCCCTGATGTGATGGCCCCGGCGCTGGGCCGGGACGGTGGCAGCAGCTGTCAACCGATCGTTGACAACTGACAAGTATTCCTTGACAGATCAAGCGCCCATGCGCTCCGCAGTCCTGCCGTAGGCACAGCCTCTGCGGTAGGCCAGGAACAGTTCATTTACGTGGCCGTCTTGATAGACAACGCCCTGTGGCCATAGCTCTTTTGCTTCACGATCCAGTCGGCGGTGCTTGAACTCTCGTTCAAACATCGCCATCAGCTCGCTGTGCTCTTTGGTTCCTATCCCCATGCTCGCGCTCCTTGAAAACCTCAACCGCCTGTCACGCGGCTCAGGTTTTGGCCCCTTCCTGCTCTTGGTGGGGCCAACCTCATCTGTACTTGGCGCGCCCAGAGCGGCGCCCGATCTTTTTGATCTCGCTGGATACGGCACCCAGCGCGCAACGTTGAAAGCGTCTATGTGTGCCACGCACTTCTTTTGAAAGCACATGGAGGGTTCGAGGCTGTTGAGGCCAAGGTGGTCCACTGAGTTAGCTCCATCGTCCTGACCCATGCCAGCGATCCCCGGACTCACGCCCACTACACACCGGTTCACCCGGCACCTGCGTTGTTTGCTTGTTCAAGTCGGTGTGCTCCGCTTCCAAGAACTCCGTGGTGACCGCCGATCCGCTCACCCTGTCGCTGCGTTTTGCTGCGATGGGTGAATTATTAGCTATGCGCTAAGCGTTTGTCAATCGCGCAGCGCTAAGTATTTTCGCTACACTGCTGTTACGCCCAATCCGGGCGGGCAACAAAAAACCGCCTCAGGGGCGGTTTGGAGGGTTGTTATGGAAAGCGACGAATTGCTCTATGAGCTGCGCAGCCCCGAGGGGCATGTGTGGCKCTTGTATTTGGACGGCCGCACTGAGGGGTTCCCTGCAGGCACTCTTGTGTCCAACTTTGCTCTAGCCTGGAGTGCGCGGGTGGTCGGGGAAGTGGAAAAGCAATCCGCCTGCTTCGCCGCACAGTAGACCAAGGCTGAACTCATTGTGCGTAGGCCTGTCGCAGGCTGTGGCACCAAATTGGGTGGCAAGAGCACTTGCTGCTGGTGTGAAGTACATCTCCACGTTGTCTGCGCGCCTGTCGTAGCGTGAGAACAAGGCCCACTCAGGGCGCGGCGCGCCGTGAGCGATCAGCAGCGCCATGAAGGCATCCTGAATTTTGCGCGTGGGCGCGAAAGCGTCAGCCCCGTTGCCGAGGTCGAGTCTGTACCATGAGCTCATTTGAATGCCCTCTCTGGATGGTTGTTGAGGAACTTCCATCGTAGCCCGAGAGGGCCTTTCTTTTGCAGGGCCGCGCAGGCGAAAAAAGCCCACCTCAGAAAGCGGGCATGCGGGGCGCTGATCAGTCCCCGAACCGCAGCCGCCAAGCCTGGGCCACCCAGTCACCCTCGGGCGTCTTCTCCAGGCCGTGGATTTCCAGGGCGCCAGACACCATGTCCACGATGCGCGGCTCGAACAGGCGTTGGGGTTCGTAGCTGGCCAGGTGCAGAGCTGGCACGGTTCCGAACCGGCCCTCAAGGCGCACCACGGTCAGTTCCCCGGTGCACTCATGCATCTTGCTGGCGAACGGCCGCCGACCGCCCTTGCAGTAGAGCATCAGGATCGTGGCCTTGATGGGGAAGGAGATGGTGGTCGGCTGCATAAATACTGTATGAATATACAGTTATAATTTGCAGCAAATGGAACACCCCATCAGCCAACGAGGTTATGAAAAAAGCCACCCGAAGGTGGCTTGTGATGACGGGGTGATTGCGTCAGTGTGGAAGCGGAAGAGGCATGCCAGGCTTGCCAGTTGCCTTCCCAAGCAGCCCCATCAACTCGTTCATGTCTGCCGCACTTTCCCAGGTGTAAACGTGCTCGCTGTAGTCTTCCATCAAGGCTTTTGCTTCGCTCATCATCGGGCTGTCAATGCCCGCCAGAATGGCATAGCGCGCCGTGTTCTTTGCAGCCTTACGCGCCATGTCCAGGGTTAGAGCCTTGGAGCGCGCGTCGTGACGTTTCGCCGATGGGTTTGTGGTGCGCAGATCAAGAGACTCAATGACATGAAGGCGACCATTCTGCAGGGCAAATTCCGCAGTGGTCATCGGCCCGATTGGGTATCGCTCCACAATTTCGTGGTTGTCAATGTCCCGGCCAAGCCAGCCCTTGGCATTGAAAGCGGTTTTGAGATCCATGTGCAGGCGCGACACTTCGGCGCRCTCGCGACGGTCGCTCTTCGGAGCGGATACCAGACTGTGCAGAGCATTGGCGACGCGCTGCAAATACTTGTCTTCGTCCGTGTAGGAGAACTTGCCAAGGTTTGGCGACAGCCTCCACTGACCAAAGTTGCGCAAATATGCGGTTGCCTGCTCCTGACTCTGGCCGGCCAACATCTTTGGTAAGCCGCTCTCCCATGAGCGCACGGCATCGAGATCAACCTGAGGGTCCATGGCCCGCAGCTTTTTCAAGTCCTGTCCGAAGTGAACGCGCACCGATCCATCAGCCAGAAAAACCACGATGCCGATGTTGGCATGCTCTGTTCTGTTCGGCTGTGGGTAGTGAGAAAGCACTCCGTAGTGCGCTATGTTCGGGGTCATGGTGTGAGTAGCTTGATGGCCTGCTCTGCCCTTTTGGAAGACTCAGATTGCCACCACCGGCCGGCGGCGGCACAGTCGAAATTATCGCGCCAAAGCTCTGGAGCTGCTTCCAAAATTGCTTCAACCTGTTGTCCCGTAATGGCTTGTATGCGGTCCATTCGGTCCTGGGTTTCCTTGGGATTCACCAGTGGCGGGGTGGGGCCCGTCAACCACTGCCACACCTTGGCGCTATTGCAATCCGCAGACCATGGCCATGGCGCAAAGAGCCTCGTTCGGGACCAGTCGAAAGCCAGTGCACGCATCCTCCCGCCAGCCTGAGTGAATAGAATGTTGCCAAGATGGCGGTCATCGTTGGGCATGAACGCGTCAAGGGCGAACATGGCTGATATGTCGGCGCGGGAACGATTCAACCACCCGATGAACTCGGCGTCCGACACCTTCCCCGGGGAGAACTGCTTTGCGGTTTCCTCCCAGCGCGATCCAAATGCCTCACTGCCATCCAGGCGTTGGACGATTGCGAAGTCAGGGGTGAGGATTCCTGCCAAGCCGCACAGGTGGTAGCACAGCCATTCCGTCAAAGGAAGGTATTTGTGTCCAGGCTCGACCGTTTTCAATGCGTAGCGCCTGTCCTGCTCATCCAGACCGATCCACAACAAATCCTTGCTGGCGCCAGGTTCTGGCGGCTGCTCGTCCACGAGAACGACGGGCAGCAAATTCATCTGGCTCATGAGGGCTGTTTGGTTTTATCGAAGATTGGCGGGGGGACTGGTGGAAGGAAGTCCTTCGATTCAGGTCCGGGAATTGGGCTCATTCCCGACTGTGCAAGCAGCTCAGCCAGTCTTGTTCGATAGGCGGCAGCATTTGTATCGAGCAGCATTGCCAGCAGCTGCTTGAGTTCTTCCTTCGCGGTTGACTTGACCATTGAATCCAGAACAACGGCTAGCGCCAGTGCGATGTTCGGTGGTGAAAAAGAAGTTCCTTTCAACAGGTCCGGGTCCGTGTCCATCCAGCCACGCGGCTTTTGCAATTTTTCTTCGAGAAGTCTGGCTTGGTCCGAGCCCATGGTTTTGGGCTTCCCGGTCTTGCTTCCTACGGATGCATTCGATATTTGACTCAGGGTGGAATCAGTCGGGAGTCGATCAATCTTTGCGTTGATGGCGGCAAAGCTGCCGAACTCGGCCTTTAGTTCCGCCAGCCTTTCACGGCGAACTTCTTCTACTGTTTTCATAGCAGCCTATTTGATAGCGCTTGGCTAATCTTGTGTTACAGCGCGGCGCTATTGACAATGGTTAGCGCGGCGCTATCATTGGCGTTATGCAACTCGCTAACTACTTCGCCGAAACACGCGGCGCGCAAGCGGACCTGGCGCGGGCGCTTGGCGTCCCCCAGTCCTTGCCGAGTGCTTGGGCCGCAGCGGACCAAGAGAAGCGCCGCCCAGTGCCGATACAGCACTGCTTGGCCATCGAGCGCGCCACCAATGGCGCCGTCACCCGCCGTGACCTGCGCCCTGACGACTGGCATCTGATCTGGCCTGAGCTGGGTGCCGCCAACGAAGCCAAGGAGGCCGCATGACCTCAATGCCTTTTCGTGCGTTGGCGCCACTTGGCACGCTCTGCTCTCCGCCTCAGCTCCAAGCGGCTGTAGTGCAGGTCCACCAGCACGTACCCAACGGCGACGCCAACGTACGCAACTTTGACCCACACCTGATTGGAGTTGGTGCCCATGACTGAGCCCAATACCCAGAGCGCGCTGGCCACGCCAACGAACCGTGTCCAGTGCATCAACGCAGCCGCTCGCAAAAAGCGCTTCTGGCGCGCCTGCAACAGCGCCTTCCTGGCTATCCATCTGCTGGCACTGGCAATCGTTGGCTTCATGGTCGGTGACGGATGGCTGTTTCGCGTGGTTGCTGCATCCATTGTCGTCGGCCCCGTGCTGGCGTATCTGGCGCACAAGACCGCCCAAGCGGCCTGAGCCATGAATTTCCATCTGTGTTTCGTTTTGCATGACCCAGATGGTTGCTTTTTTTTGCCCTGACAGGGTACTCAACCCGGTTCAAACATCATGACCTCGATTGAAGACCAGCACGAACTGGCCCTGGCGCGGGCCCCGCAGCGGGCCTCTGTCCCGCTCGAAATGATCCGCGCGCAGAAGACGGCCGCAGCAGCTTTCACGCTGGCCTGCAGCGTCTCAGGCCTGGAAGACAAGGAGATCTATCTGGCGCTGGGCATTGACGCTGGGTACTTCTCCAACATCAAGAAGGGCAAGGCCACGCTGCAGGCAGATCTGGTTGCCCAGTTCTGCGAGGTGGTGGGCAACACGATCTATCCCGAGTGGGCCGCATTTCAGGTCGGCTGCACGCTGGTGATGATCAAGACCGAGGCGGAGCGCCGCGCCGAACTGGCAGAGCAGCGCGCCCAGGCCGCAGAGGCTGAAAACCGCCTGATGCGCCAACTGCTGGCCGGGAGGGTTCCAGCATGAACCATAGCCTCCCACTCAACGCTTTCCAGTCGGTGCGTCCACGCGGCCCCGATCTGGACATCCCCGCAGCAGCCCCACGCAAGACCAACCACAGCCGCGCACCGATTGAGGGAAATGTGCAGCGCGCACTGGATTCCAACGGGCGCCCCACGGTAACCACCGGGCCGCGCACCCAAGGTGCGATCACTCTCAACACTCGCCGACCCAGCGCCGCCACCCTGGCGAAGCAGGCGCGCGCGGCCAGCGGTGGAGGTGCCGAGTGATGCAAGCCCAGCACCTGGTTCGCGCGAGCGACCCACTCTCCAGCGTTCTCGCAGCCGAGCGCGCTATCAAGTTCGCAGGCAACCACTGTGACCGCATCCTGGCTGCGCTCAAGGCAGCAGGCCAAGCCACACCCCACGAGCTGGAGGACACCACCGGATTGACCGTGGTGCAGATCGACCGCCGCCTGCCCGACCTCAAGAAGGCCGGCAAAGCGCAGGTTGTGCAGCGTGGTGGCATGGACCTCATGCGCGGGAATGCGCGGGTGTGGGAGCTCGTGTGACCCAAACCCCCGAACCGCTGACACCAGCGGAATGCGACCTGACCGATTTCCAGTACATGGAGCTGGACGTTCGCCGCCTGCGTGATTCGAAATTTGCGGCCACGCCCAACGGCGATGCGTTCCGCGCCGGAATCATGCTGTGGTGCGCCGCCTGGCACCAGATCCCAGCCGCCTCATTGCCTGATGACGACGTGGAGCTTGCCAACCTTGCCGGATACGGGCGCATGCCTATCTCTGTGAAGGAATGGAAGAAGGTGCGCGCCGAGGCACTGCATGGGTTCGTGAAGTGCTCCGATGGACGCCTGTACCACCCCGTCATCGCAGAGAAGGCGATTGCCGCCTTTGAGTCCAAGCGCAAGTACGCCTACGAGAAGTATTGCGACCGCCTGCGGAAAGAGAACGCCAAGCGCGGGAAAGAAGGCAAACCCCTGTTTGGAATTCCTTCACGCGATCTTTGGATTTCCGGCGCGTACCCACACGGAATTCCACCAGAACAAGAGCAAATTCCGGCGGAAAACGCTCAAGGTTCCGCAGGAAATCCAGACGAAAACGCTCTTAGAGGGAACAGAACAGAACAGAACGGAGAGGGAACAGAACCTTATTCCGTTACTGACGTAACGGGCGGCGCTGCCGCCAAGTCGTCCGAGCAGATGACCAAGGACGAGCTGTGGAAGGCGGGCAAGTCACTGCTCAGCCAAGCGGGCCTGCCGCCTGCGCAGTGCGGGTCTTTCGTCGGAAAGCTGGTCAAGGACTACGGGGACCAGATCGTGGTGGAAGCCGTGCGCACCGCCGTGACAACCCGCCCCGCCGACCCCGTGGAATACCTCAAGGCCACCTGCATGCATGCCGCCAAACAGCGCGGCACCAAATCGAAGCCGTCTGCGCACACCGGACTGGCCAACCTCAACTACTCCGAAGGCGTGAACGAAGATGGAACATTTGCCTGAACCCTCGGCGGCGCCAGTTGCCGCAAAGTTGAACATCGGGAAGCATGACCTGGGCGAAATCGCCAGCACCTGCGAGAAGCACGGTGAGTACACCTCGACTGGTGTCCGCTACCTGCTTGGCCGGGTCCAGCGCGAGGTGTGGACTCCCTGCCCGGATTGCGAAGAGGCTCGCATTGCTGCCGAGCGCAAGGCGGAGGCGGAGAAGGCTGCGACAGCCGCCCGCCAGCGCCTGGAAGCCATGCTGCATGAGGCCGCGATTCCCGCCCGGTTTGCAGGACGCACCTTGGCGTCATTCAACGCTGAAACGCAGGAGCAACAGCGCGCGCTGCGCGTGGCCACCGACTTCGCGACGAATTTCGATGACCGTTTGCGTCGCGGCGAATCCCTGATCCTGCTGGGCGCACCAGGGACAGGGAAGAGCCACCTCGCGGCTGCCATCCTGCAGGCGATCATGCCCGAGCACTGCGGGCTGTACACGACCTGCGCCGGCCTGATCCGCGCCGTGCGCAACACATGGCGCAAGGACTCGGAGCGCTCCGAAGGGCAGGTGTTGGCCATCCTCGCCGAAGTCCCTCTGCTGGTCATCGATGAGGTGGGGGTGCAGTACGGCACCGACAGCGAACAGAACATCCTGTTCGAGGTGCTGGACCGTCGCTACCGCGACATGATGCCCACCATCCTGCTGGCGAACCTGAAGCTCAAGCGGGAGAAGCCCGAAGACCCAGCAGGGCTGCGCGAGGTGCTGGGTGATCGCGTTTATGACCGCCTCACGGAAACGGCGCGCATCGTCACCTTTGAGGGAGAGAGCTACCGGGCTAGGGCTCGCAAGGAGGCCTCATCGTGACCCGCGCCGAAGCCCTCCGCAAGCTTCTGGCCATCGGTGCCCTGTGCCGCCAGGAGATCGAGAACGTCATGGGCGGCGAGCCCGCCGAGGTGGCCGGAGCCATCAGCACCCTGCGTGCCCGTGGCGAGATCGTCTATGTCCGCGACGGCCGCCAGCAGACGTTCTACCGCCTGACTGACGAGGCCCGCGCCCGCGCCTTCGGGAGCCCAGCATGACCGGCTCCGAAAAAGCCCAGCTTGGGCAATGTGGCATCTGCGGGCACAAGACCGCGCACGGCCCATGGAGCACCGGGCAAATCGCTGAGGTCCTGGCCGACACAGGTATTGAGGCCAGCGAGTTCGAAGATTGGTGCGACGACTGCTTTGTGGAAAACATCACCGGCGGCGATGTGCGCGAGGCGGCCCGTCTGTTGGGCGGCCGAACTCTGCAGCTGCGCAATCCATCGCTGGCCTTTCGTGTCCTGCTGGGAGCATGCGCATGACCCAGAAACTCCATTGCGCCCGCTGCGGCCGCGTCACCCTGCACCCCGCCGTTGTGATCGGCGCCCAGCCCTTCGGCCGCGTGTGCGCGCGCAAGGCCGGGCTGATCCGGCCCAAGCACCGGGGCCGGGCATCCGAGGCATGCCGGGACAACCGCACCCTGGATTTGTTTGGAGGTGGCCATGCCTGACATGCCAAAGCGCTACACATTGCGCCAGCGAAAGGTCATGGACCTGCTCAGCTCCGGCCAGCCTGTCAGCCCCACGGATTTGCGCCGCGCCTGCGGCCTGGGCGTCAACGCGCTGCACCGCGTCCTGATCCAGCTCACAGAGGCCGAGCGCATCCATGTGGTGCTGGTGGAAGGGGAGCAGTGGTACGCCAAGTCAGAGGGGCCGCTGCCGACGCTGGCGACGGCGTGGGCCCGCACAGCATCAAAAGAAGGAGTGAGCCATGAACTGTAAGCCTGGGGATTTGGCAATTGCGATCCGTGGAGATATGAGCGCTGGTCGTGTGGTTCGCTGCCTGCGACTGATGAAGAAGGGCGATTTCGTGCCAACGAAATGTGGTCGGCGCATCGGATTGAGCGAGGACGCCGATGTTTGGGCGGTGGAGGGATTCATTTTCTTCACGGCGACCAACGGCGAGCTTGTCGAAGCAGCTATGGCGCAAGACGCCCAGCTGCGCCCCATCCGCGACCCAGGCGAAGACGCCCAAGACGAAACCCTGTCCTGGCTGCCGGTGCCAAGCCGTGAGGGAGTGGAGGCATGACCACGCTGCAGCTTACCCTGCCATGGCCGCCCACGGCTCTAAGCCCAAACACCCGCCAGCATTGGTCGGCCCTGTCGCGCGCCAAGAAGGCCTACCGCAATGCCTGCGCCATCACCGCCCGCCAGCAGGGTGCGGCCCGCTCAGAAGCGAAGAAGCTGCACGTCTCCATGGTGTTCGTGCCGCCAACGCGCCGCGCCTACGACCTGGACAACCTGCTGGCCCGCATGAAGTCTGGCCTGGACGGGCTCGCCGACGTGCTGGGGGTGGATGACCGCCATTGGAAGTTGGAGATCGACCGGTCCGACGAGATCGGTGGATTCGTTCGGGTGGAGGTGTCCCATGGCTGATCTTGTCATTTCCGCGAACTGGAATGAGCCCGTGCAGGCAAGGCAGCACCTGCAAAACGTGCTTGCCCCCTGGTGCAAGAGCATGTGGGCCGCAGGCCACCGGCTGCACGTCGAGGTCCGACTCCACGAGGACGCCAAGACTGACCRCCAGCGCCGCTACTACCACGGGGTGGTGCTCAAGAGCATTGCCCAGCAGGCCAGGCCAAACGGCCAGCAGTACCCGTTGGCGGTGTGGAAAGAGCACTTCCGCAAGGAATACCTGGGCTTCAAGACCGTCACGACCAAAAACCCGTTGACCGGCAAGAAGAGCAGGACGCGGCAGCGCGTGAGCACTGAAGACCTGGGCGTGAAGGGCTACAGCCAGCTGATCGACCGGGTGAGCGCTTTCGCCGCGACGGAGCTGGGGGTGACCTTCCCGGCCACCTACCAGCAGTGGGAGGGGATGCAGGTGGACCCGGACACTGGGGAAATCATCGGGGGTATGCAAGGATGAAGCGCAGCGCACCCCTCAAGCGCACCGCGTGGAAGCGCAAGCCGCGTGAGCAGCGGCGCCAGATTGCCCCCCACGATGCCGGAATTCCGGTATCGGCTGAAACGTCCATCTCTATTGCTCTGAGTGCTTCAGAAAATGTAGCAAGGCAGCGCGGAACCTACGCTTTGCCCCCCACGACCAAGGCGGTTCCAAAGTCTTCCGCCCAACGCAACGCCCACCTGCGCGACATGGCCCGAGGCATGCCCTGCCTGCTGCGCGTGCCCGGCATCTGCACCCAGGACCGCGCCACGGTGGTGTGCTGCCACAGCAACCTGAGCATCCATGGCAAGGCCGGAGCCCGCAAGGCAGACGACCACTACAGCGTGTGGGGGTGTGCAGCATGCCATTCCTGGCTGGACCAGGGCCCAGCGCCGCGCGCACAGAAGGCTGCCGCGTTCATGGCCGCCCATCTGGCCCAGGTGTTGGAGTGGCGCGCTATCGCCTTCGACAGCCGCAGCCAGCCGCGCGACCGGGCCGCCGCCGAATGGGCGCTGGAGCGGCTGAATGCCACTCGGACGGATGGGCAGATGCAAGCGAATTTTTGAACAGGGAGGCATGACCACATGAGCGCAAACGAAGAAAAAGCCACTACAGGTCAGATCATCTGGGAAACCATTGTTGGGCTCACGAACGATGAGCGCGACATCAGCCGCCAAGTGCTGCGCGATGCAACCGGTTTGTCCTACGAGGTGATTGATGACCACATCAAGCGCCTGGAGACGGCCGGCAAGGTGTTCAAAGTCGGCAAGGGCCTCATCAAGGTGGTGCCGCTGTACCCACCAGAGAGGGCCCAGAGTCTCACTGCGCTTCCCGATGGCCGAGTGAAGTTCGAGATCGGCGATGAGTACTTGGTGCTTACACCACCTGAGGCTCGTCGTCACGGCCTGTTGTTCACTGGGTTCGCACGTACCTTTGAAGACATTGAGGGCAGCAACAAAGCGCTGATCAGGACTGCCGAACTCGCGGACGAGGTGCGCCAATTGCGCCGAGAGATTGCTGCTCTCAAGAAGCCAAAAAACGATGCTCAGTTTGACTTGCTGGAGGCGGGCCAGTGAGAAGATCGGAAAACTATGAATGGACGCCTGAAAAGGTGTCCTTGCTGGGGACCCTCCCTGACAGTCATCTTGCGGAGCGCTGGGGAATGATGCCAAACAAGGTTGCGAAGGCGAGGATCGCGAGGGGGATTGCTGCATTCCAGTTCCAGAGACGCTAGACTCAGGAAGAGCGGGAAATGTTGATCACCCACTCTGATTCGCAGGCGTGCAAGGTGCTGGGCCGTTCGCTTGGCTCAGTTCAGGCAGAGCGACGAGCTTTGGGCATAAAGAAAGTGGGGTCGGCCGCGCATCCGCACCTCGAAGAGATACGGACGGCCTACACCACCACATCCWTGACAGTGCAGGAGATCGCCGAGAAGTACGGCGTCAGCCCGCAATATGTGCGGAAGCGCGCCCATGGCAGGAAATGGCAGAGGCCCGACAATCCGGCCATGAAGACTTCGGACCTTTCCGGCGCTGCCCTCGACACCTGGGTGGCCAAGGCCATCAGCAAATCACCTGGCTCCTCCTACTCGTCCTCCTGGGAGGCTGGCGGTCCTCTCATCGAGAAAGAACGCATCCACGTCGCACCGATGCCCGGTAAGGGCTGGGTCTGGTGCGCTGTCGTCGTGAGTGAATCCACCAAGGGCGCCTGGCAGGAAGGGCGGACGCCATTGATCGCGGCTATGCGGGCGCTGGTGGCCAGCCGGTATGGGAACGACCTGCCGGATTGAACACCCCCAGTAGGGTTCGACCCAGAGGGCCTTGCCCGGAATCATCCGTGGCATGGCGCCAAAAAAGGTAGAGAAAACTGCCCGTTCCACCAAAAAGACTTCCGCAGCATCTGAAAAGGGTGCTGCAGCTACGGCGCGCGTCGATGGTTTGCTGCCGARACAGGCGAAGTTTGTAGCGGAATACCTGATTTCGGGAAATGCCACGCAAGCCGCGCTGGCTGCGGGTTACAGCCCCAAGACCGCCTACAAGATTGGGGCGGAGAACCTCAAAAAACCACAAATCGCTTCCCTTTTGGAAGCAAAGCAGTCGGAAATCGCCGCGCGCCAGGATGAACGCCTCGCCGCGATGGAGCTGACTCAGGCCCGCGTGCAGCGCGAGATTGCCCGCATCGCCTTCTTCGACCCCCGCAAGATGTTCCATGCGGATGGCCGACCGAAGGATGTCACGGAGCTGGACGACGACACGGCCGCGTGCATCGTCGGCCTCGATGTCCTGGAAGAGTGGGAAGGCCATGGCGATGACCGCGTGCTGATCGGCCACGTCAAGAAGTACAAGATCGCCAACAAGAACGCGGCGCTCGACCAGGCTTCGAAGATCCTGGGGCTGTACGAGAAGGACAACGACCAGAAATCCAACCCAATCTTGGCGATGCTGGCGGCGATGAAGGGCAGCGCGCTGCCAGTTGTCCGTGACGGCAAGGAATCGGGCAAATGAAGAAGATCCCGCTCGACTTCGTGCCCACCAGCGAGGAAGAGCTGCTGCGCTGCCTGGCTGACCCCATGTGGCGCCTGTGCTCTGGGCATCTCTACAAGATCATGGTGAAGACCGACGACGGCGAGGGCACTGTTGTGCCGTTCAAGCCTAATCGGGCGCAGCGGCGGCTTATCAGCAAGCTGTGGCACCGGAACGTGATCTTGAAAGCGCGCCAGCTTGGGTTCACAACTCTGGTCGCCATCTTGTGGCTGGATCACGCCCTGTTCAACGAAAACCAGCGCTGCGGGATCATTGCGCAGGACCGCGAGGCAGCCGAGGCAATCTTCCGCGACAAGGTCAAGCTGGCCTATGACCACCTGCCGCCAGAGCTCAAGGCGGTCATGCCGCTGGCACGAGACAGCGCCAGCGAACTGCTCTTTGGGCACAACAACAGCAGCATCCGCGTCGCAACGTCCATGCGCTCGGGCACGATCCACCGGTTGCACGTCTCGGAGTTCGGAAAGATCTGCGCCAAGTTCCCCGACAAGGCACGCGAGGTCGTCACCGGTTCTCTGCCAGCCGTTCCTCTGAGCGGCATCACCATCATCGAGTCCACCGCCGAGGGCCGCGAAGGCGAGTTCTTCCGCATGACTCAAAAGGCCATGGCCTGCGCAGAGCAGGGCAAGGAGCTTTCCGAGCGCGACTACCGATTCCACTTCTTCCCATGGTGGGAGGCTCCTGAATACCGCATCAACCCGCAGACGGTGTTGATGACTCAGAAGGATCGCGAGTATTTCGAGAAGGTGGAGGCGCTGATCGGCCTGCAGATCGAAGCTGAGCAGCGCGCCTGGTATGTGGCCACGCGCGACAACGACTTTGGCGGCGACCCTGAGTTGATGTGGCAGGAGTACCCCAGCACTCCGGAAGAAGCCTTTCAGGTATCCACGGAGGGCACCTACTACGCCGTCCAGCTCGCCGCCGCCCGCAAGGATGGCCGGATTACGCGGGTGCCCTACATGCCCGGCGTGCCGGTGGACACGTTCTGGGACATCGGCCTCAACGACGAGAACTTCATCTGGTTCCACCAGAAAGTGGGCCTGCGTCACTGCTGGATCAAGTCGTACGGCAACAGCGGCGAGGCTCCCGCGCACTACGTCGCCGAGATGCAGAAAACTGGCTGGGTTTGGGGCCGTCACTACCTACCGCACGACGGCAACGCGCGCCGCATTCAGGCTTCCACGACCAAGACCTATGCCGAGCTGCTGGGCGACCTGGGGCTGAAAAACATTGAGATAGTGCCCCGCATCGAGTCGGTGACCACCGGCATTCAGATGGTGCGAAACATCTTCGGCAACTGCTGGTTCGATGAAGAAGGCTGTGCATCCGGCTTGGCAGGCCTGCAGTCCTACCGCAAGGAATGGAACAAGCGGCTGGGCGTGTGGGCGGACCACCCGCGCCACGATGCGGCCAGCAACCCGGCCGATGCTCTGCGGCAGTTCGCCCAGGGCTATCGCGAGATCTACGCCAAGGGCGAGCGCCCACGCAGCTGGCGCGACCGCCTCGGCATCAAGAACAAATCACAGGGATCGGCCCAGGCCGCTTGAAAACCATGGCAACAGCATCGACCCCAGCCGACCAGTCCGCGCGCGAGAACTGGCAGCGCTACTGCTACGGCAAGGACCGTGGGCACATCGAATACACCGAGCAGGCCGCCAAGTGCGAGGGCATGTACCTGGGCGGCGGTGAGCAGTGGAGTGCAGCCGACAAAGCCATCTTGACCGACCAGAAGCGGCCGTTCTACGAGTTCAACGAGGTTATGCCCAGCGTGAACAGCGCCGTGGGATACCAGATCCAGAACCGCATGGACATTGCGTTCAAGCCGCGCGGCGGCAAGAGCGATCTGGGAACGGCGACCGTGTTGCAAAAGGTGGCCATGCAGATTGCCGACTCGACCAATCTGCACTGGCTTGAAACCAAGGTCTTCAGCGACGGGCTGATTGAGCAGCGCGGCTACTACGACGTGCGCATTGGCTTCGACCGCAACATGTTTGGCGAAGTGACGATCTTCGATCTGGACCCGCGCGACGTTATCCCAGACCCGGACGCCAAGAGCTACGACCCTGACAAGTGGGGTGACGTGATCATCACCCGATGGCTCACTCTGGACGAGATCGAGCAGATCTACGGTAAGGACGCCCGGGTCAAGGCGGAAGCCTCGAACGACCACGGCCAGGACTTTGGTGATTCCGACGAGGAAGTGCCGCGCAACCGCTTCGGCACGGTGAACACCGCTCTGTACGACGCCTACGGCGCCGAGGGCGACGGCATCAACCGCTATCGGATCATCGACCGCCAGAAGTTCGTCTATGAAATGACCGACTGCCTGGTGTTCCCGCAAACCGGCGATGTCCATGTGATGGCAAACATGGCGGCTGATTCGATTCAAGACGCCATCGCCAAGGGCGCTGTGAAAGCCCGCCGCATGCGCCGCCGCGTGAAGTGGATCGTTTCGACCTACAGCCGCACCATCCACGACGAGTTCAGCCCGTACGAGCACTTCACCGTGGTGCCGTACTTCGCCTACTTCCGTCGCGGAAAGACGCGCGGCATGGTGGACAACGCCATCGGACCCCAAGAGGCGCTGAACAAGGCGGTCAGTCAGTTCGTCCACATCATCAACACCAGTGCGAACAGCGGCTGGGTGGTGGAGGAAGAGTCCCTGACCAACATGGACACGGAGGATTTGGAGACTGTCGGCGCCCAGACCGGCCTGGTGCTGGAGTTCAAGAAGGGCTCGACCAAGCCCGACAAGATCCAGCCCAACTCGGTGCCGACCGGCGTTGACCGGTTGATCGACCGCGCCACCCAGGCCCTGAAGGATGTGACGGTTCCTGAGGCCATGCGCGGTATCGGCGGCAACGATGAGGCGGGCGTCGCCATCCAGTCCAAGCAGTTCGCCAGTCAGCAGCAGCTCGCCACGCCTCTCGACAACCTGGCATACACGCGCAAGCTGCTGGCCCAGCGCATCCTGAAGCTGATCCAACGGTACTACGACAGCTACCGCATCTTCCGCATCACCGAAACGGACCCCATGACGGGCAAGCCGAAGCAGGAGACGCTGGAGATCAACAAGTTCGACCCCGAGACCGGCAACTACATCAACGATGTGACGGTGGGCGAGTATGACGTGGTGATCTCTGAGCAGCCGATGCAGGTCACTTTCGAGAACAGCCAGTTCCAGCAAGCGTTGGAGATGCGCAAGGCGGGGATCGCGATCCCAGATGCCACAGTGATCCGCTACTCGGGCCTCACGGACAAACACGAGATCCTGGGGAACATGCAGAGCCAGGCCGCGCCAGCGCCAGACCCGAAGGCGGAGGCAGACGCTGCGCTCAAGGCAGCCCAGGCCGAGAAGGTCAAGGCCGAGACGGAGCTGGTGCACACCGAAAACATCGCAAAGCGTGGCGAGACCCTGTACAGCACGATGCAGAGCGCCCAGGTGGTGGCAGGCAATGCCCAGATTACGGGCGTGGCAGACCAGCTGCTGGGGACCATCGGTTTCGAGGACCAGGACGCTGCGCCATACGTGGAGGCGCCACCTGCTGGCGCTGCCGTTGAGGCCGTTGGCTTGGACATGCCAAAGAACACCGACCCCATGACACCAGCCAGCCCTGCGCGCGGGCTGATGGATGGCATTGAAACGCCCGAGGCCGATGGCATGCAACCGGGGATCGGCCAATGACCGTTGTTCCGTTCAAGCGCAAAGAGCCCGAGCCAGTTGCAGAGCAGCACGGCGCGGGCGAGGCCTTCTGCATCGGCTGCGGCCATGTCTGGGCTGCTGTGGCGCCAACTGGCACGGTATCCCTGCACTGCCCAGCGTGCCATAGCGAAAAGGGGCGATGGAAGTTTGAGTTCGCGCCATCTCCGGGGCAGATGGTCCGCGAGTGCGGCTGCGGCAATCAGCTGTTCTACCTCACGCCAGATGGCCACCTTTGCGCCAACTGCGGCATTTATCAGAGCTATTGACCACCACTGAAGGAAGACCATGACCACCTATTGCGGATCACGAAGAACGACGGGCCACGGCGAGGCCGACATTTGCGGCGAAATGGGACCGGGCGGCGTGCACCAGTGCGCTGCCTGCGAATTGAAGGACCACAAGGCCGAGGAACAAAAGGACGCAGACAAGTACGCCAACTACGCCCAGGACGCCCTGGTGAAAGCCATCGCACGCGTGGCCCATGAGTCCGTCGCAGCCCACAACTCCGCCTATGGCGACTACACCACCCCGCCTTGGGAGCGTCTGCCCGAGAAGGACAAGGACCACACCTGCGCCAAGGTGGCGGCGTTCCTGAACAACCCTGATTTGCATCCCACGGCCCACCACGGGACATCCGTCGCGGTGCTGACCGCAAGCCAGCGTGCGGCGGCCTATGTTTTCCACGGCGTTGTGCACGCCATAGCTCGCGAGCAGACCCGCGACTGACCCTCACCGATTGACTAACCACTGGAGAGCAACACCATGAACATCCGAGAACTCAAGCGCCGCCTGCAGCCTTACAGCGGCTTCATGAAACCAGCCGAGGACGATGGATCCGACCTGGGCGGCGAGGTCATTCAGGTGAGCAATACCGGCGATGCCGATGCTGGTGACGGCCAGGAAGACCGCGGCGACACGTTCACCCCGACCGCCGATGCGGCCGATACAGATGCAGGGGCCGGAGCAGACGCTGCCGGAGCCGGAGCTGCAAGCGGCGCGGGCGATGCGGATAGCGCTGACGCCGGTGATGGCCGCCGCCAGGCTGGTATTCCCAAGGCGCGTTTTGACGAGGTGAACGAAGGGCGCAAGGAGGCGCTGCGTAAGCTGGAAGAGGCCCAGGCTGAAATCGAGCGCCTGAAGAAGGCCGGTGCTGGCGCCGAAGGGGCTACTGCAGCTCCTGCGACCGCGAAGCCTGCTGCCCAAGCGGATGCGGGGGCTGGTGCCGGCGGATTCGACGTGGACGCCAAGGAGCAGGAGTACGCCGAAGCGCTGTATGCCGGAGACGGCAAAAAGGCCGCGTCCATCCGCCGTGAGATCAATGCCCACCTTGTGACCGAGGCAACCTCCAGGGCCCGCGAAGTGGCAGCGACCGAGTTCACCGCGCGCGAGACGCAGACCTTGCTGAAGGCCGCGGTTCAGACCGCAGTGGCTGCGTACCCCTGGCTCAACAAGCCCGAGGGCGAGGAAGCCCTGGACCTGATCGTGGCAGCCCGTGACCAGCGCATCAAGAAGGGCATGCCGCCCCATTTGGCCCTGCAGGAGGCGGTGAACAAGATCGCTCCGAAGTTCGCTCCCGAGGGTGATACCCCCAGTAGGGAATCGACAGACACACCAGAGCGGAAAGACACTAGAACCGCACAAGCACTGGCGCGTGGCGCTGCAGATTCCCTGCTGCAACCACCTCCGGTGCAGGCTGGTATCGGAAACCGCGCGACGGCGGCCAGGATCGATGTCGAATCGCTCACCGAAGAGCAGTACGACGCACTTCCTGAAGCCGAGAAAAAGCGTCTGCGCGGCGACTGATCCAGCCACAACGACCAGCAGGTTTCGCCCGGCCTGCTGGTCTTGAACTCAGGGTGATCTCGTCACGGGAGGACGTTAAACCACCCGGCGCCCTTGACCGCCACCAAGTCATGTCTCTCGCATTGGCAGCGCACGCCTCAGTCCGTAACCAATTCAAGGAGCATGACAATGCTTACCAACTTTGCGGCGTTGACGCCCAAGCAAAAGATCGTCTGGCAGCGGGACACCTGGAAGGCCGCGCGCGACCAGATGTTCATCAAGAACTTCATCGGCACGGATGACAACAGCGTCATCCAGCGCATCACGGATCTGACCAAGACCGAAAAGGGCGAGCGCGTCATCATGCACCTCGTCGCCGACCTGGTCGAAGACGGCGTGATCGGTGACAACGAGCGCGAAGGCAACGAAGAAGCGATGCAGTCGTACAGCCAAGAAATTGGCATCGACCTGTTGACCCACTCGGTGCGCAACAAGGGCAAGTTGGCCGAACAGAAGACGGTCATCAAGTTCCGCGAAATGGGCCGCGACCGCCTCGCATTCTGGCTGGCCAACCGCTGCGATCAGCTGGCGTTCCTGACCATGTCGGGGATCAGCTACGCGTTCAAGAACAACGGCGCACCTCGGGTGAACTCGCCGTTCCCGAACCTCGCGTTCGCAGCCGACCTGACGGTCCCATCTGCCAAGCGCGCTCTGATGTTCGACGGCACCAGCCTGCAGACGTCCAACACCGGCAGCATCACGACCGCCTACGTGCCTAAGTACACGATGATCGTGGACCTGATCGCCTATGCGAAGGAGCACTACATCAAGCCGCTGATGTCCGGCGGCAAGGCGTACTACGTGTTCTTCGTGCAGCCCGGCACGCTGGCGGCTCTGAAGAAGGACCCCGACTACCAGCGCGCCGTGGTGGCCGTGGCTACCAAGGGCGGGACCGATTCGCCATGGTTCACCGGCGCGACCGTGACTGTGGACGGCGCCGTGATTCACGAACACAACCTGGTCTACAACACCAAGGGCGCCGCCTCGGGCTCGAAGTGGGGTTCCGGTGGTCTGGTGAACGGCACGCGTTCGATCCTGGCTGGCGCTCAAGCGCTGGGCATGGCCGACCTGGGCGCACCCGAATGGGACGAAAAGACGTTCCAGTACGGCAGCCAACAGGGCATCAACATCGACAAGATGCTGGGCTTCCTCAAGCCGCAGTTCTATTCGATCTACGACCAGTCGGTCGAAGACTTCGGCCTGCTGACGGTCGATACCTACCTGCAGTAATGCGGGCCCCGGAGGACGGGGCCTGCGGGCTCTGTCCTTCCATCTTCCCCTGATGTTGAAGGAACCTCATCATGCCAATCACCAAGAAATCCGGCCGCCAGGAAGTCATCGCGGCCACCGCCGACTTCACCTATGCCGACGTGACCGACGACACGTACATGGCTGCCGTTGATCTGCCAGGCGGAGCCATCGTCGTGGGCGGCCATCTGGCCATCACCACCATCTTCAACTCCGGTACGGACGACAAATTCTCCATCGGCGACAAGGTGGGTTCGGCTTCGGCGACCAAAGACACCYACGCGGCACTGTCGGCAGACATCACCGCTGCAGGCGCCGTGCCCATCGTGGCCACCGGCAAGAAGTACAGCGAGCCCAGCACCGTGGGGGTGGTCTGGAACGGTTCCGGCACTGCTCCCTCCGCAGGGGTTGGTCGCCTGACCGTCCTCTACATCGTGGACGGCCGCGCAGCCTTCAGCCAAGGCTGATCCATTGTTTCTCAGTGGTCAGGCCAGCAATGGCCTTTTGCACCCGGCGGCTTGATCCCCGCCGGGTTTTTTGAAGGACACCATCATGAAATTCCGTTCCCCCA
This sequence comes from Acidovorax sp. LjRoot204, assembly GCF_056175785.1. Classification (NCBI taxonomy): domain Bacteria; kingdom Pseudomonadati; phylum Pseudomonadota; class Betaproteobacteria; order Burkholderiales; family Comamonadaceae; genus Acidovorax; species Acidovorax sp. LjRoot204. The sequence goes on along the minus strand of NZ_JBGFFF010000017.1, from coordinate 4,471 downwards.
CTGACGAGCCGCTGTATGTGGCTCTGACCACCGGCCACACCTGCGTGATCTCGCCCGAGGGCGATGAGATCGACCAGATGTTCCACCGCGAAGCGATTTCGCGTGGAGCAGTGCCTGCATCCGTGACCAATGAGGTCGGCCCCGCTGGCGGTGGGTTCGACCGCAAGCAGGTGATCGCTGACGCCATGAATGCCATGCTGGACAGCGGCGCCGAGGACGAGTTCACCAACGACGGCAAGCCCGACCTGCGCAAGCTGAGCGCACGCACTGGTTTCAAGGTGGCACGCGAAGAAGCGGACGCCATCTGGGCCGAAGTCTCCGCCAAGGACTGACCCGTGAAGGTCGCGGACTTCATTGACGAGTTCCGGAGCACGGTGGCCGATCATGTCGAGCCGCCGTTCTGGTCCTCGGAGAACATCGTCCGCTACCTCAATGAGGCGGTGCAGGAGGCGTGCGAGCGCGCCAAGCTGATTGAGGACCGCGCAACTGCTGCGGTTTGCTCAATCGCTGCCTTGGCCGGTGAGTCCACCTACTCACTGCACCCTAGCGTCTTTGAGATCCGGCGCCTGACCTTCAACGGCCGGCGTCTCGACGAAACCAGCGTGGAAGAGCTGGACCAGGATTGCCCGGGATGGGAGAGCCGCAGCGGGCAGCCGCGAGCATTCATTTTCGAGCAGGCCAGCGGTGTGCAACCGGCCAGGGTTCGGCTTGTGCCGACTCCAACCGCTGCTGGCTCCATTGCGATGACTGTCTGCCGTGGCGCCCTCAAGCCTCTGAGCGCTGACCTGGACACCGCAAAGCCTGAAATCCCCGAGCGTTTCCACGAGCGCCTGATGGACTGGGTGCTGCATCGCGCGTACATGAAGCAGGACGCGGACACCTTCGATCCCAACAAGGCGTCCCAGTCGTACGCCCTGTTTGTGCAGGCCTTCGGCGAGCGCCCAGATGCCAACGTGCAGCGCAAGCGCAGGGACAAACGGCCGCCTGTCGTGCGCGTCAACTGGTGACCCCCAGTAGGGCTCGCGCGAATCGCCTGACCCCGGAATCATCGGCCCCATGGCAACCATCTTCCTCGACGCCTTCAATGGTTCCGGTAGCGTGCACGGCCGCGCACCGGACATTGGCACGGGTGCGTGGTATCAGGACACCGATGTATACCCGGCGGCCGCGACTGCCGTAGCCAGTGGCAAGGCCTCTCTGTCGGGCGGCTACACGGTGGTCTATGTCGATTACACGGCGCCCATTGGCGGCGACTTCCCCACCTTCGAGGCCATTTTCGAGTTTGTGGGCGACGCAGGTGCGGCCTCGTCGAACACCGAATTTGGCGCCAAGATGGCCATCACGGATGGCGCTGGAGCGGGCACGGTGGTGGGTGGCTACTACTACTCCTACACCAGCGGTTTCTACAACCCTCCACGCTTCCAGAGCTTCACCGACAAGCTGCCCAACTACGACGGTTTCGACTCTACGGATGTGGTGGTCGCAGCCCCTGTGGAGGGCGCCACCCGCACCCTGCGCCTGGCCATGAGCAATGGCGTGCAAGTGGTGGAGCTGGATGGCGTGGTCATGCTGTCGGGCAATGCAGCCATGCCGCCGGGTGTGGATGTGGCGTTGTCGTTCAAGCTGCTGGGCCCGCACTCGCTCAAGAACGCCACCGTCAACGCCACCGGCACGCCCATCTTCTGGACGCGGCACCGCAACACGCGGGAGGTGGCTTGATGGCCGGCAAGCTCCCCACCATCGGTCCATTCCCGGCAGGCGTCAACAACCGGCGCGATGCCCACGACCTGCGCCAGCCCGTGCAGCGCGGCAGCATCGACCTGCTGCGCAGTGCCACGAATGTGGACCTGACCGACGAGGGCAAGGTGCGCCGCCGCCCAGGCTTCACGCAGGCCATTGCACAGGACGGCTGCCATTCGCTGTGGGGCGACGGGAACACGGGGTTCTACGCTGCGGGCTCAGGCCTGTACCAGCTGCGCGAGAGCGGCCCTGGTGTGGTGGACAGCCTGGTGCGCAATGACCTGGCGCCCGGACAGCCCATGTCGTACTGCGAGGCGGGCGGCACCTACTTCTACACCGGCTCCGGTCACCTCGGCATGGTGCGCGACGGCGTGCGGATTGACTTCACGCCCCGCCTGAACATCACGCCTGTATTGAGCGCAACCCAAGGCGCATTGAGCGCTGGGCGCTATCAATTTTGCTTTACGCAGATGGGTGTTGCCGGTGAATCGGCGGCCACGGTGCCCCAGGTGATCGACCTTCCCACGGGTGGCGGCATCCGCATCAGCTCCATTCCTCCGGCTGCACCGGGCACGACGCTGCGCGCGTACATGACCGCCGCCAATGGCGAGGTGTTCGGCCGCGTGGATCTGCAGGTGTCGGCCGGTGTGGCGGAGATCGTGGCCCCTCCAGAGTTGGGCGCGCGCTGCCAGACCCTGCTGCTGGAGCCCATGCCCGCCGGGTCCATCGTGCGGCACGCCTTGGGTCGCTTGCTGGTGGCTGTAGGCAACCTGCTTTGCTACAGCGAACCGTACGCAAACGGCCTGTTTCGGCCCAGCAAGAACTACATCCCGTTTGCGGCTCCAGTCACGGTTGTTGAGCCCTGCGGCGGTGGTGTGTTTGTGGTTGCCGACAAGACCTATTGGCTGGATGGCGACCTGGCAGCGGCCAGCCTGATCGAGAAGCTCCCCTACGGCGCTGTGCCGCATTCGGGCGGCTCCGGCCCCACCGACAGCAACACGGTGTTCTGGATTTCCACACGCGGCCTGGTCTTCGGCGGCGCCGATGGCTCCATGCGCAATGCCCAAGAAAAGCAGCTGGCCCTGGCCGGTGGTGCTGCGGGCGCAACCCTGTACCGCGAGCAGGAGGGCTTGACCCACATCCTGACCGCAGTGCGTGACCCCATGCAAACAACCGCTGCGGCGAGCAGCTATTTCGACGCAGAGATCGTCAGGAAAGGAGTGGTGCTATGACCGCTACAACGAAGCAGGAAATGGCCGCACTGGCGGCCTCTGGTGTGACCTACACCCTGGAGCTGGTCCGCAAGGGCCAGGTCATCGAGCGCGAGGTGATCCACAACCTCATGCCCGAGCAGGGCCGCAACCACGTCGTGGGCGTGACCATCAAGGGCGTGACGCAGGTTCCCACCTGGTACATCGGCCTGTTCGAGGGCAATTACACGCCTGTCGATGCCGACACCGCCGCTGGTTTTCCGGCTGCAGCCACCGAATGCACGGCCTATGCGCCCAGCACCCGCGTGGAGTTCAACGAGGGCGCCGTGGTGGCCGGTTCTGCCGACAACACGGCCAACCGCGCGGAATTCACCTTCACGTCGGCCAAGACGGTGTACGGAGCCTTCATGGCATCCGGCCAGGCCAAGGGCGCTGTGACCGGCACGCTGCTGTCGGCTGCGCGCTTCGCCACCGCCAAGAACGTGCAGGTGGACGACGTGCTGCGCGTCACCGCCTCGCTGTCCATCGTGTCGGCATAAGGAGCACACCACCATGGTCGCACCAGTCATCGCATCCACCGGCCTCAAGGCCGCCATGCTCAACGCCGGAGGTTTCAAGGAAACCATGGACGGCGCGGAGTTCCGCCTGTACGCAGGCATCGTCCCAGCCCACGCCAATGACAGCATTGGTGCCGCCACGCTGCTTTGCACCATCAAGAATGGCGGCAGCGGCGTGACCTTCGACGAAACCACGGCACCCGGCACGCTCATCAAGCCCGCCGGCGAAACCTGGTCCGGCACCAACGCGGCCAGCGGCACCGCGACGTTCTACCGCCTGGTGCTGTCCGCAGACACTGGCGCTGCGTCCACCTCTGCGCCGCGCGTGCAGGGCACGGTGGGCGTGATCGACGCCAACATGAACCTGTCGAGTGTGGGCCTGGTCAGCGGCGCTACCCAGAGCCTGACCAGTTATGTGGTGTCGCTGCTGGGCGGCTGATCGGCATGAAGTTCCCTGACCGCCCCAATGGCGCTACGGGCGCCCTGGTCAGGGCCAATGAGTTCGACCAGTCCCCAACCGCGCCTTTCAGCAAGACGCGCCAGGGCTCACAGGTCATCCACAAGCGCAACGGCGATCTGCTGATCCGCAAGGACGACAACGCCGCGCCGCCGCCCCCGTACCTGCTGTGGTCCGGGCCGTGGGTGCAATCGGGCGCTGAGTCGGACATCCTGCGCCGCATCGGGCTGGACCCCGGCGACGCGGCCATTGACGAGGCCATCGAAACCACCACGCCCGCCATCCGCTCCGCAAACAACGGGGTGTATGTGGGCGACGGGTATTTCCTCGATTTGTGCGTGAGCTATGACGCATCCACGGCCGGGCTGCTGCAAGGTGCCAGCTTCCCGCGCCTGCGCAGCATCGACAACCTGGAGGGCGCCATCGTGCCCGCCGAGTCACCGCTGAACGTGGCCGGGGCGAATGTGGCGCTGGACAACGTGGAGCCCTTGCTGGTGGCTGAGACC
>NZ_JBGFFF010000016.1:0-46910 GCF_056175785.1 Acidovorax sp. LjRoot204 | reverse complement strand
CTCCATGCCTGGTATGACTTTTCCATCCAGCATCGCGCAATCCTGTGGGCACCCTGGGGCGGGCTCGTATTGTTGGCAGTGGCGCTTCGCCGCACGATGAAACAACGCGACAAGGTCGTTGCACTGATTGCAGGAACATATGCCCTGCAGCTGGCCGCCGTTTTCATTTTTTCGATCGCGGGGGAATACCGGTACCTTCTGGCGTTTTTCACTGCACCGCTGGTTTTGCTCCCCATCATTTGCCGGACATCGGAGCAAGAAAATGCCTAACGTCACCATAGCGCTCACACTGCTCTGCGTGCTGTCCATCAGCGTTGGGCAAATCCTGTTCAAGAAAGCGTCCGGAGCGTTCTCAGCGCCGTTGACATGGCAGGCGTTTGTCTTCAATGGCTGGCTCATCGCGTCGCTGGTTCTATACGGCCTCACAACGCTGGGCTGGGTATGGATTCTGCGCAATGTACCCCTGCATCTTGCCTACCCCTTCATGGGCCTTGCATTCCTCATCGTTCCAACGCTGGCCTGGATGTTCCTTGGCGAGCCTCTGCATTGGCGCACGCTGGCTGGCGGTGCGCTGATCATGGCAGGCGTGGCGTTGGCCTCCACCAGCTGAGAAAACGAAAATGCGCATTGCTGTCGCCATTCCCTGCTACAAGGTATTGCAGCATGTCCTCGGGGTCATCTCCGCCATTGGGCCCGAAGTGAACGTCATCTACGCTGTAGACGACGCTTGTCCTGACGGCAGTGGCCGCTTTATTGAAAAGCACAACTCGGACCCTCGCGTCCGCGTACTTTACAACCCCGAGAACCGGGGCGTGGGCGGTGCCGTAGTAACGGCCTACGAAGCCGCTATCGCCGATGGGATAGACATCGTAGTCAAGATTGACGGTGATGGACAAATGAACCCAGCGCTGCTCCCATTGTTCGTACGACCTCTCATACGCAGGCAAGCCGACTACACAAAGGGCAATCGCTTCTATCGGCCCGAATCCCTGCACGGCATGCCTCCAGTGCGGATGTTTGGCAACGCGGTGCTATCTTTGATGACCAAGTTCAGTTGCGGCTATTGGTCTTCAATGGATCCGACCAATGGCTACACCGCTATTCATACAGCGGTTTTACGCCAACTACCGCTTGCGAAACTGGAGCGCCGGTATTTTTTCGAAACAGATATGCTTTACCACTTGAATACCATTCGAGCGGTCGTACACGACGTTCCCATGGATTCAGTCTATGCATCCGAAGAGTCGAATCTAAAGGTCTCCAAAATACTGCCTGAATTTTTGGGCAAGCATATTTCTCGGCTTATCAAGCGCTACGTGTACCTGTATCTCCTGCGGGATTTCAATATCGGTAGCCTATACAGCGTCCTAGGCGCATTGTTGTGCCTAATAGGCATCACCTTCGGTGGCTTTCATTGGCTCCACGGAATGGCCACCGGAGTTCCCGCTTCCAGCGGAACTGTGATGTTCGCCGCGCTGCCACTCATTATCGGCATTCAGTTTTTGATTGCTTTTTTGCACTATGACGTGAGCAACGTGCCGCGCGAGGCTCTCAGTCCCGAGTTATCCGATGAGGACTGATACCGCTGTCAAAACCGACCTGCACTGGATCCAAGCCCTGCGTGGCATTGCTGCGCTGATGGTGCTCTTCTTCCACATGCACCCTCATTGGGATCTGTCGCCGATATTGTCTGCAACCAGCACGATCACACGGTGGGGCTTCTCAGGGGTAGACATTTTTTTCACACTCAGCGGCTTCGTGGTCTACCGCTCGGCCCTGCGCACCATTCCTGGGAGCGGCATCAAGCCTTTCGCGATGAAGCGGTTGCGACGCATCTATTTGGGTTATTGGCCCGTTCTGCTGCTCATCGCACTGACGACAGTCTGGACATACCAGGAGAGCCTGCCACCACTGCAGAAGATAATTTTCAGCACACTTCTGCTGTACCCCAACATTTGGGACAACTGGCTGCCTCCAGCATGGTCGCTGACGATGGAAATCTACTTCTACCTGTGGATCATTCCCATTGCAGTCGTTCCGACGCGATATCGGATCAAAGCCATCGTTTTGATAATGCTGGTACTCGCGGCTTGGGGCATCGCATGGGTCATCATCGACCCGCAAGGTGTGTTTGAAGGCAACCAACCGCTACGGTATGGACTCACCGGACTGGGGCTGGAGTTCCTGGCAGGAGCACTGGTCGCCCACGCCTATGACAGACGCGCTCCAATCTTTCGAACACGTCAAACCACCATCCCGCTGTGCCTCCTGCTGATAGCCTCGGGCTTTGCGGTAGGTTCCATGTCGCCGTTTTTTGATCGTGTCGAAGTCATGCGGGCGGCGAGCTTCGGGGTGGTGGGCGTTGCCACTCTAGTCATTGCCCTGTGCCTCGAGCAAACCAGGTTTTCACCGCCCACCTGGCTGGTAGCGGTGGGCGATGCTTCGTACAGTTTGTATCTGCTTCACACCTTCCTGCTCGATGCCAGCGGTCGAATGCGCATGTCCCTTGGTATTTCGGAACCGCAGTCATTGCTCTTCTTCCTGCTCGGTCTTCCCGTTGCAATTGTTGGCATCAGCATGCTGTGGTTCCGCTGCATCGAGAGGCCCCTCCTGCAAGCTGCGCGCTGATCATCAGGCCAGAACACTTCCTGCATCTGCCACATGCTGCCCCTGCCTCACTGGAATTTGGCCGCTCGCTCCACCATCGCGGGAATATTCACCGACATCGACGACACSCTGACCACCGAGGGCGCCATCACGCCCGACGCACTGCAGGCGCTGGCTGACCTGAAGGCGGCGGGCCTGGTGGTCATTCCCATCACCGGACGGCCGATTGGCTGGTGCGAGCCTTTCATGGCGGGGCCTGCCGGTTCGACCTGGCCTGTCGATGCCATGGTGGCAGAGAACGGTGCCCTGGCATTTACCCGCAGCTCTGGCGCTCAACCAACGCTGGTCAAGCGCTACCAACAAGACGCCGCCACGCGCAATGCCAACCAGGCGCGCATGCGTGAGATCGCCGCCCAGGTCGCTGCGGAAGTGCCAGGTGTCGCCCTCAGCCGCGACAGCGCCGGGCGTGAGACGGACCTGGCCTTTGACTATGCAGAGTTCGACCGGCACGCGCCCGACATCGTGGAGCAGGTGCTGGCTGTGCTGCAGCGCGCTGGCATGCAGACCACGGTGAGCAGCATCCACATCCATGGCTGCTTTGGGGACTTCAATAAATGGCAGGGTGCCAACTGGATCGTGCGCGAGCTGCTGGGCCGCGACCTTGCGCAGGAGCTGGACCGCTGGGTGTTTGTGGGCGACTCGGGCAATGACCAGGCGATGTTCCAGCACTTCACCCACAGCGTGGGCGTGGCCAACATCGCGCGGTTTGCCCCGCAGCTCACACATCTGCCACGTTATGTGACGCAGGGCGAACGGGGCGCGGGGTTTGCCGAAGTGGCGCAGGCGATCCTGGCGGGCCGCTGACTGTCAGCGAAGCAAGCGCAGCACGCAACAGGGCGCAGTCGCCACAGCCCCTGGCTGATCGACGCAACGGGGTCAGCGCTCCCGGGACGGCACAGTGTACGCAAGACCTCCAGGAAGCAGTTTTGACTGAAAACGCCCGCTTGCGCTAGTGGAATAGGCCGTGATAGCTATTGTTTCAATAGCACGACCATCAAGCCTTGAGGAAGATATCGGTATCCGGCGCAAAACACGCATGCAGCGGCAGCAGCGCTCCGCCCAGCGCACGGGCGTCCGAGCCCATGGTGCCCAGCTCCAGCCGGGGGGGCTGGTGCAGGCCTTCCCAGTTGTAGTCGGCCAGCGCGTGGCGGGCACTTTCGCACAGCGCCTGCAGCAGCTCGGGGGCCGCAGCGCCATCGACCACCACGGCATCCAGGTCCAAAAACGCGGTGGCCGAGACGATGCAGTGCGCCAGGCCCGCCGCAGCGCGCGCGATCCAGCCCCGGCTGTGTTCCAGCCACGGGGCCTGCAGCACACGCTTGTCGTAGGCGGCCATGGGGTCGAGTCCGTGTTCGCGAAAGCGCTGCTCCAGCTCCCACAGCGAAGCCTGGCTGATGAGCTGCGCGGGGGCCTGGCCCGGCTGGGCGGGTGACAGCGGCAGCGAGGCCACCGCACCCGCGTTGCCATGCAGACCGCGATGCAGGTGCGARTTGATGACCAGCCCGCCGCCCACRAAGGTGTCCATGAACAGGTACAAAAAGCTCGGGATGTCGCGCCCGCGCCCCTGCAGCAGCTCGGCCACGCAGGCGGCGGAGGTGTCCTTGGCAAAGCTCACGGGCAGCTCGGTCATCTGCTGCACCTGCTCGGCCAGGTCGATGTTGTTCCAGGCTTCGGACTGGGCCTCGGTCAGCCCCAGCATGCGGTGCCAGCCGCCGAGCTGGAACGGCGCTGCCACGCCCACACCCACCACGCGCGAGCGCAGCGGGCCCAGGCCGTCGAGCAGCTGGTTCAGGTGCGTGCGGATAGCGGGCAACAGCACGTCGATGTCGGGGAAGGCGTAGTCGAGCACGATGCGCTCGCGCACATGGCCGGTGAAGTCGAYCAGCAGCCAKTCGGCGCYGCGSCGGCCSAYCTTGATGCCGATGGCAAAGGCSCCGTCGGGGTTCAGGCCAATCGGCACCGAAGGCTGGCCCACGCGGCCACGCACCGGGGCTTCGCGGCGCAGCAGCTGGTCTTCGTCCAGCCGCGCGGTGATGAGGCCAATGGTCTGCGCCGTGAGGCCCGTGACCCGTGCCATCTCGGCCTTGGCCAGGCTGCCGTGGGTGCGCAGCGCCTGCAGCACAACGCGCTCGTTGAACTGACGCAGCCCCACATGGTTGGAGCCACGCTGGCGCAGCAGCGCGGGGCTGGCGGCAGTGTTGTCAACGGCGGGTAGGGATGCGTCGGTGTCCAGCATGGTGATGAAACGGTCAGGCGTTCAGAGTGTCGCCGATGACGCCCTTGCGCAGCAGGAAATTTCCCCAGGGCTGCAGTTCGCCAGTGACGACGATGGCATAGGCCTTTTTGACGCGCTCGTAGAACGCATACCGCTCCACGCCTTCGGCCTGCGCGCTGGCCACGCCCTCGCGCGCCAGCATGGCCATGGTTTCGCGCTGCAGGGCTGATCGGTACGGCGCCTCGGTGCCGCCCACCTGCATATAGGCCACGGGGTGCGGCACATCCTGCGCCAGGGGCAGCACGCTGGCCACGGCCTGCACAGCGCGCGCCATGCCAATGCCGGGCAGGCGCAGCACAGGCTTGCCAGTGCCCAGGCTCATGGCGGTGAAGTTGGCGTCAGCCAGCACGATGGCGTCGTCATGGCCCATCTCGGCCAGCACCTTGAGCAGGTCGGGGGTCAGCAGGGGGTCGATGTTTTTGAGCATGGCAGCGTCTTCAGGCAAGGCATTCAGCGGGCAGGTCAGACGCGGCCATGGCACCGGTCATCACGGCCACGGTATCGCTCATGCTGATCTTCTTGGGGTTGACGACGGCGGCGCGCTTGCCCAGGCGGGCGATGTGGATGCGGTCGGCAATCTCGAACACATGGGGCATGTTGTGGCTGATGAGGATGACGGGCAGGCCCTTGTCGCGCACGCGGCGGATCAGCTCCAGCACCATGTTGCCCTCCTTCACGCCGAGGGCGGCAGTGGGCTCGTCCATGATGACGACATGGCGTGCAAACGCTGCGGCGCGCGCCACAGCCACGCACTGGCGCTGGCCGCCCGAGAGCGTCTCGACCGCCTGCGTCATGGAGCGGATGCCCACCTTCAGCTCAGCCATGCGGGCCACGCTTTCTTCGAGCATCTTTTTCTTGTCGAGCATGCGCAGCGCGCTGCCCAGCAGTCCGGGGCGGCGCAGTTCGCGGCCGAGGAACAGGTTCTCAGCAATCGTCATGGCCGGGGCCACGGCCAGGTCCTGGTACACGGTTTCGATGCCCGCCTTGCGCGCATCGATGGGGCTTTTGAACTGGATGCGCTGGCCGTCGAGCAGGATCTCGCCTTCGTCGGGCACGGTGGCGCCCGACAGCGCCTTGATCAGGCTCGACTTGCCCGCGCCGTTGTCGCCGATTACGGCCAGGATTTCACCGGCGCGCAGCTCAAAGTCGGCGCCGTCGAGTGCAGTAACTTGGCCGTAGCGCTTGACCAGGCCCTTGGCCTGCATGACCAGCGGGGCGTTCGTGGTGTGTGGGGAGGTGGTCATGATCAACGCACTCCTTTGCGCGAGAGTTGGTCGGTGGCCACGGCCAGGATCACGAGGATGCCGGTCACCAGGATCTGGTACACCGACGACACGCCCATGAGCGTGAGCCCATTGCGGAACACGCCCACAATCAGCGCCCCCACCAGCGTGCCCAAAATCATGCCGCGCCCGCCAAACAGGCTGGTGCCGCCCAGCACCACTGCGCTGATGGCGTCGAGGTTCTCGGTCTGGCCCGCGTTCGGGTCGCCCGCGCCGGTGCGGGCCACCGACAGCACCGACGCGATGCCGTAGAACAGGCCCGCCAGCACGTACACGCCCAGCAGCACCTTGTCGGTGGCAATGCCGGTGAGGCGCGTGGCTTCGGGGCTGTTGCCCACGGCGTACACGTGGCGGCCGGGCGCGGTTTCGCGCAGCGCAAACCAGGTGACGAGGTACAGTGCCAGCATGAGCACGGCCCCCCACACGATGGCGGTCTGCCCCAGCTGGAAGGTGTTGCCCAGTGCGGTCATGCCAGCGGGGATGTCGGTGATGGTCTGCGCGCCCGAGTACAGCTGCGTGGCGGCAAACGCGATGTTGAGCGTGCCCAGCGTAACGATGAAGGGCGGCAGCTTGATCTTGGTGACGAGCAGGCCGTTGATCAACCCGAACAGCATGGTCACCGCCATGCCGCAGGCAATCGCCACAGGGGCAGAGAGGCCGTAGTCCGCCGCCATCTTGGTCATCACGATGCCACCCAGTGCCATGACCATGCCACACGACAAATCGATGCCCGCGGTGAGGATCACCAGCGTCTGACCAATGGCGATGACCGCCACCACCATGACCTGCTGCAGGATGAGTGCGAAGTTCTGCGCCGACAGAAAACGTTCGCTCTGCGTGGCAAAGAAGGCGCACGCCAGGATCAGCGCGATGAACGGCCCCAGCGTGGCCAGCGGCGGTAGTTTGGATGCGGTCGAGGACATGGCGGCTCCGTGCGGGTGGACAAAGGGGGCGCTCAGGCAGGCCCGTTGCGGCTTGCCTGGCGCCAGATCAGCAGAGGCCGCTTATTTAGCGCCCCAGCACAGGTCGGTGCCGGTCTTCACATCCTTGCTGTCCACGCCCGCCATGGGCTTGGCAGCGATCAGCGTCACGCCGGTGTCGGTGTAGCCGCTGACCTTCTTGCCGGTCTTGGCGTATTCCACGCCTGCCGCCACGCCCATCGCGGCCATGCGCAGCGGGTACTGCTGGCTGGTGGCAGCGATCACACCCTTGCCCACGTCGGCGATGCCCGCGCAGCCACCGTCCACCGAGACGATGAGCACGTTCTTCTCCTTGCCTGCGGCCTTGAGCGCGTTGTAGGCACCGGCAGCGGCGGGCTCGTTGATGGTGTAGACGATGTTGATGTCGGGGTTCTTCTGCAGGCAGTTTTCCATGCCGGTCTGGCCCTTGGCGCGGTCACCAAAGCTGTCGGCCATGCACACCACTTCGGCGGGGCGCGACAGCTCATTGCTCTTGGCGTCATTCGCCTGCAGGCCAAAACCCTTCAGAAAGCCGTTGTGCCGCTGCGCACCCACGGGGTGTCCGGGGAACAGGTCCAGCGTGGCGATCACGGGCTTCCTGCCTGCAGCCGCGGCCTTGGCGTATTGGCCGATCAGCTCGCCCGCCTTGTAGTTGTCGGTGGCAAACAGCGCATCCGTCGCATCCATGGGCTCGGTGGGGCTGTCCAGCGCAATCACCATCACGCCGCGTGCCTGCGCCTTCTTGATGGCGGGCACGATGGCCTTGGCGTCGCTGGGGGTGATGAGGATGGTCTTGGCGCCTGCGGCGATCAGGTTCTCCATGGCCGTGACCTGGCCCGCGTTGTCGCCGTCGGTCTTGCCTGCCGCCGACACCAGCTTGGCGCCCAGCTTCTTGGCCTCGGCCGTGGCGCCCTCTTTCATCTTCACGAAGAAGGGGTTGGTCTCGGTCTTGGTGATAAGGCCGATGACGGGTTCGGACGTCTGTGCCTGGGCCAGGCCACAGGCCAGGGCGCCGGTGAGGGCAAGGGCAGAAAGCGCGAAAGCGGGGGTGCGTTGCATGGCGTTGTCTCCGGGTTTTGGGATGGCAGATTCCTGTCGGCCCCGTGCTGCGCGGCTGGCAGGTGAACCACTCTTGTCGGGTGGATGGGATCGAACTATAGTGGCCGACAAGTTAATAAATCAAGTGGATTTAATTATGGTTTTCCCTATCCAGTCCGCCGACTCCAGCCCCGCCCACACCGCACCGCCGCTGCGCGTGGCCACGGCGGGCGAGGCATTGTTTGACCTGATCGAAGAGCCCGATGGCCGCCTCAAGCCCTGCGCGGGCGGCGCGGTGTACAACCTCACGCGAGCGCTGGGTTTGCAAGGGGTGGGCACGCTGTACCTCAACCCGCTGTCGGGCGACATGCTGGGGCGACAACTGGCACGCGGCCTGCACGATGCGGGCGTGGCCCTGGCCTCCCCCACGCCGGTGCGTGCGCCCAGCGCGCTGGCGCTGGCCGCACTGGATGCCGAGGGCAAGGCCAGCTACAGCTTCTACCGCGACGGCGTGGCCGACCGCCAGGTGACGGCCGCCGCGCTGACGGCTGCTTGCGCCGCATTGCCAGAGCTGCAAGTAGTGGCCACGGGCTGCCTGGCGCTGGTGGCGCAAGACGCCACCATCTACCTGCCCTGGCTGGCGGCGCAACGCACAGCGGGCCGCATGGTGGTGGTCGATGCCAACCTGCGCCTGTCGGCCATGGACGATGCGGAGGCCTACCGCGCCAATGTGATGGCCGCCCTGCAGCACGCCCACCTCATCAAGGTGAGCGACGATGACCTGGAGGCGCTGGCCGTTCCGGGCGCCAACGCATTGGAACGCGCCCACTATTTGCAGCAGCAAACACAGGCGCAATGGCTCGCCCTGACCCTGGGGCCGGAAGGTGCCTGGCTGCTGCAGCGCGACGGCTTGGCCGTGCATGCGCGCGAAGAAGCGCCGATCACGGTGGTGGACACCGTGGGTGCAGGCGACTGTTTTCTGGCGGGTTTGATCACCGCCTGGCTGGCAGGGCCTGAGCGGGGCGAAGAAGCGCTGACCTTGCGCCCGGGTGGCCTGACGGCGCCCGTTGCGGAGGCCCGGCTGCGCGCCGTGCTGCACCATGCGCTGGCCAGCGCCAGCCACTGCGTGGAGCGGGCGGGCTGCACGCCGCCCCGCTACGAAGAAGTGCAAGAGCGGCTGGCGTTGCGGCGCTCAGCGACCGCAGCCGGCCAATAACACTTACTCGGCGGGTTTGGCGGCCGGCTTGCGGGCCCGGCTGCGTGGACGGGGAGCGGCCGCCTTGGTGGGATCCGCGTCTTGTGCCTCAGCGGCTGGTGCGTCGGCCACAGAAGCCGATGCCTCGGCAGCTGTAGCACCGCCCGCATCCGCCACGGCACGCGCGCCACGCGCTCGGGGCGCAGCAGCAGCCTTGGGGGCGCTGGCAGCTGGCTTGGCACCGCCTCCACTGCGAGCGCGGCTGCGGCGAGGGGCTGCAGGCTCGGCACCATCGTTCTCAGCAGGCATCTGCGCTGCCGGGGCCTCGGAGCCATCCAACGCTTCGGTGCGCGCATCCTGCTCAGGGCTGCTGTCGATCACCCGCTCCAATGGCCCGGCCTCGTGGGCCACCGGCTGGCTGAAATAGCGGCTGGCCGGGCGCTCTGACGGCACATCCGCCTGCTCGGACGCCTGTGGCTCCTGGTTCGAGTCATTGCGCGGCTCGCTGCGCTGCGTGGAGCGGGTGTCGGGGCGGTCTGCGCCCTCACCGCGACGCCCCCGGCTGCGGCCCGGCGCGCCCTGCCCTTCGCCACTGTCAGAACGCAGATCGGGTGCCGTCGCCACCGCATGAAAGTCATGCCGCGTGGCGCCGCCCTGGCTGGCTCGCTCACCGGCTCCTTCAGGCCGCGCGGGCGCGGCGGCGGCAGTCGGCCCACCGTGGCTGCGGAACACATACGCACCCGATTTTTCATCGCGCCCAAACTCCAGCAGCCCACGCGCCTGCGCTTCCTCCAGCAAGTTGCCAAAGGTGCGAAAGCCGTAGCGGCCTTCGCTGAAATCGGGCTTGCGGCGCTTGATGGCCTCCTTGAGCACCGAGGCCCAGATCTTGCCGGTGTCGCCGCGCTCGGACAGCAGGGCTTCAAACGTTTCGGCCGCCAGCTCCACGCCCTGGGTGCGGCGCGCGTCCTGGCTTTCCTTGCGGCTGCGCTCCTCCTCGGGGCTGCGACGGGGTGCTGGTGGCGGGTTGCTGCCAGGGCTCTGGCGGCGGGCCTGGGCGCGCTGGTTTTCACGCACCAGGTCGTCATAAAAGATGAATTCGTCGCAGTTGGCGATCAGCAGGTCCGAGGTGGACTGCTTCACGCCAACGCCGATCACCTGCTTGTTGTTCTCGCGCAGCTTGGACACCAGCGGCGAAAAGTCCGAGTCGCCGCTGATGATGACGAAGGTGTTGACGTGCGACTTGGTGTAGCAGAGGTCCAGCGCGTCCACCACCAGGCGGATGTCGGCCGAATTCTTGCCCGACTGGCGCACATGGGGGATCTCGATCAGCTCGAAATTCGCCTCGTGCATGGTGGCCTTGAAGCCCTTGTAGCGCTCCCAGTCGCAATAGGCCTTCTTGACCACGATGGAGCCCTTGAGCAGCAGGCGCTCCAGGATGGGCTTGATGTCGAACTTTTCGTACTGCGCATCGCGCACGCCCAGGGCGACGTTTTCAAAGTCGCAAAACAGGGCCATGCTGATGCTGTCGGAGGGGGATGCCATATCGTGTGTGAGTTCCGTTCAATGCTGCGGATCATCACACGGAACGCATTGCACCCTCCGAAGGGAGTGGCCTCAGGTGGGTTTGGCCAAGCCCAGTTTCTCTACCAGCGCCTTCTCGCGCGTGAACGTGTCCTGCGCAAACTTCTTGTACGCCGCCGTGCTCATGTACATCGGCACCATGTCATAGCGCGCCAGGGCCGTGCGATAGCTCTCCTGCTCCATGGCCTGCTTGAAGGCATCGTGCAGGCGCTTGACCACCGCATCGGGTGTGCCCTTGGGTGCGCCAATGCCAAAGGGCGAGTTCTGCACCAGGTTCAGGCCCAGCTCCTTGAGCGTGGGCGCATCGGGGAACTTGGCCAGGCGCTCGGCGCCCCAGGTGTTGAGCACGCGCAGCTTGCCAGCCTCGACCTGCGGTGCAAAACCGGTGGAGTCGGCCGCCGCCATGATCTGCCCGCCCAGGATGGATTGCATCAGGTCGGCGCTGCCCTTGTAGGGCACGTGCAGCAGCTCCAGGCCCAGCTGCTGCGCGATCAGCTCCATGGTCAGGTGCGGGCTGGTCATGGTGCCGGTGGAGCCGTAGCTCAGCTTGCCGGGGTTGGCCTTGGCCCAGGCCACGAAGTGCGTCCAGGTCTTGAGCGGGGAGTCGGCAGGCACCACCAGGCCAAACGCGTAGCCGGTGACGTTGAGCACGTAGCTGATGTCCTTGACCGGGTCCCAGTTGATCTTGGTGGTGTAGGGCAGGCGGAACACGCCCAGCGGAATCTGCGCCACCGTGTAGCCATCGGCCGGAGACGTTTGCAGCTGCTGTGCGGGCAAGGTGCCGCCGGCACCGGGCTTGTTCTCCACGATCACGGGCTGTCCCAGGATCTTGCTGGCGTTGTCGGCCAGCGACCGCATGGTGATGTCGGTGGGGCCACCGGCCGGGAAGGCGATGACCAGCTTGATGGGCTTGCTGGGAAAGCTCTGGGCCTGCGCCAGGAATGCGGGGGCAGCGAGGCTGGCGGCTCCCCATTGGATGATCTGGCGACGTTGCATGGCGAGGCTCCTGAAAATGCAAAAACAAAGACTTCGCCATTGGACTGCAGGCCGCGCTGCGGTGGCATGCGGAAACCCCCTAGCCGCTGTCGCTCAGGTGCCAGCGCGCAGCCCTTGCGCTGGTGCACCGCCAGGGCCGCATCACGCCTTGTAGGTGGACAACAAGATACTGGTTTCGGTGTTGCCAATGCCGGGCGTGAGGCGAATGCGGCCCAGGGCCGCGTCAAACGCCTCCAGGCTCTCGGCACGCACCTCGGCCACGATGTCCCAGCGGCCATTGGTGGTGTGCAGCGTCCCCACAGTGGGCTCGCCGCGCAGCGCCCGGATGACGGCGGGGGCGGCATTGCCTTCGACCGCAATGCTCATCCACGCCCGGATGCGCTGCGGCTCGGAATCAGGGCGCAGGCGCACGGTGTAGCCGGTGATGACGCCGCTCTCTTCCATCTTGTGCAGGCGGTTCTGCACTGTGCCGCGCGACACGCGCAGCTTTTGCGCCAACGTGGCCACAGGGGTGCGCGCGTCGGCGCGCAAGATGCTGATGATTTCGCGGTCGGTGTCGTCGAGCTTGGTCATAGTGGGCTTCAGAACTGGCAGAACGGCAATTTATCAGCCATTTTGACCAGTTGTGAGGCTAGAGGATAGCAGGGGCTGCCAAGAAAATTCTGGGACTTCTTCCCGCTTCTTTCACACCCAGCCCCGCCATGCACGCCTCAGTCCAAGCCCCCAGCGCCGTTGTGATGGTGCGCCCGCACAGCTTTCACCCCAACCCCGAAACCGCCGCCGACAACGCCTTTCAAGTGCGCACCGCGCAGCCGGCGGCCCGTGACACCTCGCGCCGCGCGTTTGCCGAGGTCACTGCTGCGGCAGAGCGCCTGGAGGGCGCAGGGGTGCGCGTGCACCTGTTCGACGCCCCCGGCGAGCACGACACGCCCGACGCAGTGTTCCCCAACAACTGGTTCTCTACCCACGCGGGCGGCCATGTGGCGATCTACCCCATGTACGCCAGGAGCCGGCGGCGAGAGCGGCGCAGCGATGTCATCGAGTTGCTCAAGGCCGAGTACCGCGTGCAGGACGTGATCGACTACTCGGGACTGGAGGCCGATGGCATGTTTCTGGAGGGCACCGGTGCGATGGTCCTGGACCACATCGGCCGCATTGCCTACACCGCGCAATCGAACCGCGCCGACCCCGTGGCTCTGGAGCGCTTTTGCACGCACTTCAACTACGAGCCCATGGTCTTTGCCACGGCCGACGACGAGGGCCAGCCCTGCTACCACACCAACGTGATGCTCTGCATTGGCACCGCGTTTGCGCTGGGTGGCTTTCACATGATCACCGATCCTGCGCGCCGTGCAGCCGTGTGCGAGCGCCTGCGCGAGACGGGCCGCGAGGTCATCGCCCTGAGCCCCCACCAGATCAGGGAATTTGCCGGCAACGCGCTGGAGCTCTCGGGCGCCCAGGGCCGGGTGCTGGCGCTGTCGGCGCGCGCCGCTGCCAGCCTCACACCGGCGCAGCGTGCCACCATCGAGCAAAGCGCCCGCTTGCTGCCGTTGGACGTGCCAACCATCGAACTGGCGGGTGGATCGGTGCGCTGCATGCTGGCGGGGGTGCACCTGGCTCGGCGCAGTGCGGGGGGCTGAAATTTCAGTCCAATTCACTGCTTGCGCTAGTCGAATATGCCCGAATAGCTATTGAATTTATAGCAGGCTACTTCAGCTGGTTGCCTGATGGCGGACCCTGCACGTCCAGCCGCGCATCACAACCCACGCCCGATGCGATCCAGCGCCGCGCCAGCGCCGACATGGCGCGCACTGCCCAGGGGTGGGTGAGCCCCGTCACCCCGGCCGGATCGGCCACCATGCCGCACCAGTAGCGCTGGTCCACATCGCTCCAGCGCAGGGCTACGCAGGCGCCACGGCGGCGGCGCGAGACCAGTACACCCAGCGGACATGGTTCCGCCAGGCAACACAGACCACAGCCATTGCAGGGCGCTCCCTCGACCGGCTTAGCAGGTGCTTCGGGGTGCAGCCACACCACGGTGGTTGGTTGAGGGGGTGGTACGGGCATGGACGATGGGTAGCGTGCAGCGCGGCCACAGCGCCGCAAGCACACCGATGCATTGTGCCGCCAGCAAACCGCTGCGCGCACCGGGATCGCAGGTGCACAGGTTCGCCCAGCCCTGTGCCGCAACCCGAGGGAGAGCGGTGTGCACCCGCCCCACGCACGCCCCATAAAAAAAAGCCCCTGCCGCTATCGCAGCTGGGGCTGAACCGGCCGAAGGGACCGGGGAGGGAGACAAGCAATCAGATCTTGAACCGGGTCTCCGAGGCGCAAAACGCGGACTCAACAGCCCGAAGGACGGTTGGGGCGCATGGGTACGATGCCGCTGACGCGCAGCGTGGCGCCAGATCCATCCGACGCCGTCAGCGTCTTGCCGCTGAAGCGCACCTGGTCGCTTTCGCGGACCACGGCAGTGTCGGTGGGTTCGCCGCTGCCGTATTCCTTGCCATCGAACGTCAGGAACACCTGGTGCAGGCTGGTGGCGTCGGGGCGGTAACGGATATCGCCAAAGGCCGTGGCCGATGAGCCCACCTTGTTGGCGCCATCAAACCGGAAGGTGCACAGCTCCGGCACCGAACCGACAGGGTTCTTCTTGTCGACATCGGTGAGGTTGAGAGCGCCATTGCCATACACGCCATTCAGGCCGTCGATGGTGGCGTTGCTGACTGTCAGCACACCGGGCTCGTTGCTGGGAGATGGGTCGTCGTTATTGCCACCGCCGCAGGCCACCAGCAACACGGAGGTGGCCGCCAGAGCGGTACAGGTCTTGAGGAATTTGAATGCGTTCATGGTGATGGGCGTCCTTGAAATGTGGATGGAAGGTGGGGAGCCGATCCCCTGCAATCCATCGTAGGAAGCCCATCCCATGCAGCGCGTGCGCCATGTTCTGCGCAGTGCGTAGGACAGAGGCCGACAGGGCTGTGCGCCAACCACCAGGCTGGCCCAGCCTCCTGCCGTCAGCCCTGCAAGCCTCAGCGGGCCAGCACGGGTGCGAGGGCCTTGCCGGTGTGGGTACCCGCCGCCACCACGTCTTCGGGCGTGGCCGCCGCCACGATGCGACCGCCTGCGCCACCACCCTCGGGCCCCAGGTCCAGAATCCAGTCGGCCTCAGCGATCACGTCGAGGTCGTGTTCGATCACAATCACGCTGTGGCCGCCGTCCACCAGGCGGTGCAGCACGCGGATGAGCTTGTCCACGTCGGCCATGTGCAGGCCCACGGTGGGCTCGTCCAGCACATACAGCGTGTGCGGTGCCTTCTGGCCCCGTCGGCCCACCTCGTCGCGCACCTTGSTGAGTTCGGTCACCAGCTTGATGCGCTGCGCCTCGCCRCCSSWGAGCGTGGGYGACGGCTGGCCCAGCGTGAGGTAGCCCAGGCCCACGTCCTGCAAGAGCTGCAGCGGATGCGCAATGCTGGGCATGGTGGCGAAGAAGCCCACGGCCTCGTCCACYTCCATCTGCAGCACSTCRCCGATGCTCTTGCCGCGCCAGSTCACGGCCAGCGTTTCGGGRTTGAAGCGCGCGCCRTGGCAGRYCTCGCAGGGCACCTTCACRTCGGGCARGAAGCTCATCTCGATGGTGCGCACGCCSGCGCCKTCGCAGCYGGGGCAGCGGCCTTCGCCGGTGTTGAAGCTGAAGCGCCCGGCCGCGTAGCCACGGGCCTTGGCCTCCAGCGTTTCGGCAAACAGCTTGCGGATGGTGTCCCAGAAGCCGATGTAGGTGGCGGGGCACGAACGCGGCGTTTTGCCAATGGGCGTCTGGTCCACYTCGAGCACGCGGTCGATGCTCTCGAAGCCCGACAGGCCCGTGCAACCGACCAGTGGCGGCGCCTTGCCAGCGTCCATGGCATCGCGCCCAGCCTTGGTACTGCGCTGCTGCACCCAGGCCTGCACGTTGGCCAGCAGCACATCGCGCGCCAACGTGGACTTGCCCGAGCCACTCACGCCCGTCACCGCCACCAGGCGGTGCAGCGGCACGGTGGCCGTCACGTTCTGCAGGTTGTGCAACTGCGCGCCATGCACCGTGAGCCAGCGCATGGCAGCGCGCTCCTTGGCTTCATTGAGGGCGTCAGCGGCCAGCGATGCAGCCTGCGCCGCACGCTTCTTGACGGCGGCGCTTTGGCGACCCGTGGGTGCGTCCGCCTCGGCCTGTGCAAAGACCGCCGTGGCCTCGGCACTCACCTCGCTGGGCGCCATGCTACGGCGCAGCTGCAGCGGATGCTTCATGGCGTGCAGCAGGTACCGGCCGGTTTGCGAATCCTCCGCGCCCGTGATGTCGGCCACGCTGCCCTGCGCCACSAGGCGSCCGCCGCGTTTGCCSGCGCTSGGGCCGATGTCGATGATGTGGTCGGCRCGGCGRATGGTGTCYTCGTCRTGCTCCACCACCACCAGCGTGTTGCCCTTGTCGCCSAGCTTGTGCAGMGCGTYSAGCAGGATCTGGTTGTCGCGYGCATGCAGGCCGATGGTSGGCTCGTCGAGCACGTAGCACACGCCCTGCAGGTTGCTGCCCAGCTGCGCCGCCAGGCGGATGCGCTGCGCCTCGCCGCCGCTGAGCGTGGGCGCACCCCGGTCCAGCGTGAGGTAGCCCAGGCCCACTTCTTCCAGAAATTCGAGGCGGCTCTGGATCTCGGGCACCAGGTCGCGGGCAATGTCGGCCTCGCGCTGGGTCATGCCACCTTCAATGCGCAGGGTCTCGACCCAGCGGCGCACGTCCGTGACGGACAGCGCGGCAATGTCGGTGATGCCCACACCGGCAAACTGCACAGCACGCGCGGTGGCGTTCAGGCGTGTGCCGCTGCAGCTCGGGCAGGCCGTGTCGGCCAGGTCTTCCACCTCGGGCTCGGCRAAGGTCTGCTCACGGCCTTTTTCCTTGTCGTCCTGCACCGAATCGTCAAACACCTTGCGCTGGTCCTTGSTGAGCTTGACRCCSGTGCCCACGCAGTCGGGGCACCAGCCGTGYTTGCTGTTGTASSWGAACAGGCGCGGRTCSAGCTCKGCRTARCTGGTGSYGCASACCGGGCAGGCGCGTTTGGTGGAGAACGCCTGCAGCGTGCCAATACCGGCCGTGGGCTGGCCGCCCTCCATGGCTTCGCGCAGGCCTGTGATGCCCGAGAGAACATGCACCACGCCCTTGCCATGCGTGAGCGCATCGGCCAGCGCGGTGCGCAAAGCCGCTTCGTTCTCGGGCGACACATCGAGGCTGGCCACGGGCAGCTCGATGGTGTGTTCCTTGAAGCGGTCGATGCGCGGGAAGTTCGTGGTGGGCAAGAAGTTGCCATCCACGCGCAGGTGCGTGTAGCCGCGCGGACGCGCCCAGTCAGCCAGTTCGGTGTAGACGCCCTTGCGGTTCATGACCAGCGGCGCGAGCAGGCCGATGTGCTGGCCGCGGAACTGCGTGAGCAGCTGCGCGGCGATGCTCTCGGGCGTCTGCGGCTGCACGGCGGCGCCGTCCTTCACGCAGTGCTGCGTGCCGAGCTTGACGTACAGCAGACGCAGGAAGTGCCACACCTCGGTGGTGGTGCCCACGGTGGACTTGCGCCCGCCGCGCGACAGGCGCTGCTCGATGGCGACGGTGGGCGGAATGCCGTACACCGCATCCACCTCGGGCCGGCCTGCAGGCTGCACGATGGAGCGCGCATAGGCATTGAGAGATTCGAGGTAGCGGCGCTGGCCTTCGTTGAACAGGATGTCGAACGCCAGCGTGGACTTGCCCGAGCCGCTCACGCCCGTCACCACATTGAACTTGCCACGCGGGATGTCCACGCTCAGGTTCTTGAGGTTGTGTTCCTTCGCATTGACGATTTCTATGGCGTTTTTGGCCGCAGGCGCTACATCCATATGCGCAAGGCGCTCTGATTTTCGTAGCGCAGCAGCCTTTTCGTGCACAGAGTGGCCGCCCACGCCCAGCGCCAGTTCGTAGTCGCGCAGTGCCTGCCCGGTGTGCGAGGTGGCATGGGCCCGCACATCTTCAGGCGTGCCCTCGGCCACGATGAGGCCACCCGCATAGCCGCCTTCCGGCCCCAGGTCGATCAGCCAGTCGCTCGCACGGATCACGTCCAGGTTGTGCTCGATGACGATGAGCGAGTGCCCCGCGTCAATGAGCTTGCGCAATGCGCGCATCAGCTTGGCGATGTCGTCAAAGTGCAGGCCGGTGGTGGGTTCGTCGAACAGGAACAGGGTGCCCTTGCGCGCCACCGTCTGGCGCGATTTGCTTTGTACGCGTGCAGCCTCGGCCAGAAAACCAGCCAGCTTGAGGCGCTGCGCCTCGCCGCCCGACAGGGTGGGCACCGGCTGGCCCAGCGCCACGTATTCGAGCCCCACGTCCACGATGGGCTGCAGCGCGCGGATCACGTCGCGGTCGTTCGCAAAGACGGCCGCAGCTTCGGCCACGGTCAGCGCCAGTACATCCGCCACGTTCAGCGATTTGCCACTGCGCTCGATGGTGATCTCCAGAATCTCGGGGCGGTAGCGCTTGCCGTCGCAATCGGGGCAGCGCAGGTACACGTCGCTCAAAAACTGCATCTCCACATGCTCAAAGCCCGAGCCGCCGCAGGTGGGGCAGCGCCCGTCGCCGCTGTTGAAGCTGAACTTGGCGGCGGTGTAACTGCGCTGCTTGGACAGCGGTGCCACGGCGAAGAGTTCGCGGATGCTGTCCCACGCGCCCACGTAGCTCACGGGGTTGGAACGTGCGGTCTTGCCGATGGGCGACTGGTCCACGAACACCACGTCCGACAGGTGGTCGGCGCCCAGCATGCGGTCGTGCGCGCCCGGTGCATCGGTGGCCTTGCCGAAGTGGCGCAGCAGTGCGGGGGCCAGCACGTCCTGAATCAGGCTCGACTTGCCCGAGCCGCTCACGCCCGTCACGGTGACCAGGCGCTGCAGCGGGAATTCGACCGTCACATCCTGCAGGTTGTGCTCGCGCGCGCCTTCCAGGATGAGGCGTGGGGTCGATTCCGTCACCATGCGCTTGAAGCCAAAGCCCACATGCTTGCGCCCGCCCAGGTASKSGCCSGTGAGCGTGTCGGCMTYGCGCAGSTSGKCGGTGSTGCCGTCGAACACGATCTGMCCGCCSAGGCGGCCCGGGCCGGGGCCCATGTCGATCATGCGGTCGGCCGCGAGCATCACGGCSGGGTCGTGCTCSACCACCACCAGGGTGTTGCCCGCGTCGCGCAGGCGCAGCATGGCCTCGGTGATGCGRTGCATGTCGCGCGGGTGCAGGCCGATGCTGGGTTCGTCCAGCACAAACAGCGTGTTGACCAGGCTGGTGCCCAGCGCCGTGGTGAGGTTGATGCGCTGCACCTCGCCGCCGCTGAGCGTGCGGCTTTGGCGGTCGAGCGTGAGGTAGCCAATGCCCACATCACACAGGTACTTGAGGCGCGTGGTGATTTCTTCGTGCAGCAGCTTCAGCGCCTGGGCATCGCCGCCTTTGGCGTCGTCACCCACCGGCAACTGCATGCGCGCAAAGAACTGGCGCAGACGGTCGATGGGCAGCAGCATCAGGTCGTGCAGGCACAGGCCGGGCAGCGCTTCGAGTTGCTCGCGCGACCACTGCACCCCCTCAGGCATGAACCGTTTGCCGGGCTCCAGCACCGCGTCGGCATCTTCCTTGCGGCCGATGCGCCAGAGCAGGCTTTCGGTCTTGAGGCGTGCACCCGCGCAGGTGGGGCATGGCGTGTAGCTGCGGTACTTGGACAAGAGCACGCGGATGTGCATCTTGTAGGCCTTGCTTTCCAGGTACTCGAAGAAACGCTTGATGCCATACCACTGCTTGCTCCACTGGCCGTCCTTGTAGCCGGGCGCGCCGCCGATGACCCATTTCTTCTGATCGTCCGTGAGCTTGTTCCAGGGCGTGTCGCGCGGGATGCCTGCCGCCTCTGCGTGGCGCATGAGGTCGTCCTGCGCTTCCTTCCATGCCGGCGTCTGGATGGTCTTGATSGCRCCGGCGCGCAGGGTGAGCTTGTCGTTSGGGATSACSAGGCCSWRGTCSACGCCGATCACGCGGCCRAAGCCSCGGCAGSTGTCGCASGCGCCSACGGCSGAGTTGAACGAGAAGGCCGAGGGGATGGGGTCGCTGTAGCGCAGGTCGCTGTCAGGGCAGTGCAGGCCGGTGGAGAAGCGCCAGAGTTCGGCCTCACCCTCATCCACGAGACGATAGACATTCAGCCGCCCCGTGCCGCGCTTGAGCGCGACCTCGATGGCTTCGATCACACGCGCCTTCTCGGCGTTGCCCAGCCGGAACCGGTCGGCCACCACATCCAGCACCTTGCGCGGGCCGGTGGGCGTGGCCACTTCGCGCTCGGCCTGCACCTTGGTGAAGCC
This sequence comes from Acidovorax sp. LjRoot204, assembly GCF_056175785.1. Lineage (NCBI taxonomy): Bacteria > Pseudomonadati > Pseudomonadota > Betaproteobacteria > Burkholderiales > Comamonadaceae > Acidovorax > Acidovorax sp. LjRoot204. The sequence goes on along the minus strand of NZ_JBGFFF010000016.1, from coordinate 26,541 downwards.
ACTGGCAGACAGCCATTGCTCGACCTGCTCGGCGCTGGTGTTGGCAGGCAGCTCCACGGGGAACGTTAAGACGATGCGCGGGTCGCCCGCTGCGGCGCTGCGCTGCTGTAGCTCCGCATAAATGGTCTCGGGCGTGTCATGCCGCACCGGCTGTGCCGTCTGCTTGTCGAACAACTGGCCGGCACGCGCGAACAACAGCTTCAGGTGGTCGTTCAGCTCCGTCATCGTGCCCACGGTGGATCGGCTGGAGCGGACCGGGTTGGTCTGGTCGATGGCAATGGCCGGGGGCACACCCTCGACCTTGTCCACGGCGGGCTTGTCCATGCGGTCGAGGAACTGGCGCGCATAGGCGCTGAAGGTCTCCACATACCGGCGCTGGCCCTCGGCATAGAGCGTGTCGAASACCAGGCTGGACTTGCCCGAGCCACTGGGGCCTGTGACCACCGTGAGTTCTCCGGTACGGATGTCCAGATCCAGGTTCTTGAGGTTGTGCTGGCGTGCGCCGCGGATTCGGATCAGTCCCTGGGTCATGGAAGCGGTCTTTCGGGTGTGAGGCGGGACATTCTAGGGACGCACCTGGCGTTTGCGCCTGCGCGCGCCGATTACCCCCGAGACGCGCTGCGGTGCTTTGACCGTGGACAAAGCACAAGCAATGGAGCAGCGGCGGGCGAAAAGCGGGTGTTCTGGCCCGAAACATCGGTTTAGACTGCGGCCTTTCACACAAAACAAGAGGAGACCGCCATGACAAAACAATGGCAACTGCGAGCGGCCGGCCTGGTCCTGGCGCTTGCGGCCAGTGCAGCCAGCCATGCCCAGATCCTGATCGGCCAGACAGCAGGTTTCAGCGGCCAGGTGGCAGCGGGCGTGAAAGAGACCACCGATGGCGCGCTGCTGTTCATCGACGCCATCAACGCCAAGGGCGGTGTCAATGGCCAGAAGATCGAGCTGATCTCCCTGGACGACAAGTTCGACCCCAAGCTGGCGGCGGAAAACGCCCGCACGCTGATTGAGGACAAGAACGTGTCGGCCCTGTTCCTCAACCGGGGCACACCCCACACCGAGGCCATCCTGCCACTGCTGGATAAACACGGCGTGGTGCTGGTGGCACCGTCCACCGGCGCCATGGTGCTGCACCAGCCGGTGCGCAAATACATCTTCAATGTGCGCGCCACCTACCAGCGCGAGGCCGAAAAGGCAATCACCCACCTGGCCTCCATGGGCATCACCCGCGTGGCGCTGGTGTACGCGGACGACAGCTTTGGCGCCGACGGCATCCAGGGCGCGCAAAAGGGGCTGGCGGCCGCCAAACTGACGGCGGTGGTATCTGAAAAATTCGACCGCGCCAAGCCCGACTTCGCCCCCATTGCCGCCAAGGTGGCCAAGGCCGATGCGCAGGCGGTGCTGATGGTGGCCTCGGGCTCTGCGGTGGTGGATGCCACCACCGCGCTGCGCACTGCGGGCTCGGCCGCGCAGATCGTGACGCTGTCCAACAATGCCTCCAGCGGCTTCATCAAAAGCCTGGGGGCCAACGCGCGCGGCGTGATCGTGACCCAGGTGTTCCCCAACGAACGGGCCGTGACCTACCCGATGGTGAAGGAAGCCCAGGAACTGGCCAAGACCAAGGGGCTCACCGAAATCAGTCCCGCCATGCTGGAAGGCTTTGCCGCCGCCAAGGTGCTGGTGGAAGGTCTCAAGCGCGCGGGCCCCAAGCCCACCCGCGAGAAGATCCAGGTCGCGCTGGAGAGCATCAAGAAGCTGGACCTGGGCGGTCTGGAGGTGAACTTCAGCCCCGAGGACCATACCGGGCTGGACTTTGCCGACCTGGCCATCATCGGCACGGACGGGCGCTTCCGCCGCTGAGCGCTCGCCTACGCGTTTTTACAGTTGTCCCGCGCGGGGGCGTCCCTACACTCGGGCGCTCCACACGCAGGAGACAACCCCATGAAGAAAACTGGCCTGGCCGGCGCGCTCTGCGCCCTGGCTGCCGCCCTGGGCCTCGGTTCGGCCCATGCACAGATCCTCATTGGCCAGACGGTGGGCATCACCGGCTCGGCCGCCGCCACGGTGGCCGAATCCATGCAGGGCGCAGCCCTCTACATCGACCATGTCAATGCCAAGGGTGGCGTGGGCGRGCAGAAGGTGGAGGTGCTGTCGCTGGACGACAAGTTCGACCCCAAGCTGACCCTGGACAACACCCGCACCCTGATTGAACAAAAGGGCGTGATCGGCCTGTTCATGACCCGTGGCACGCCCCACACCCAGGGCATCATCCCGGTGCTGGAGCAGCATGGCGTGCCGCTGGTGGGGCCGTCCACCGGGGCGATTGCGCTGCACCAGCCGGTGAGCAAATACGTGTTCAACGTGCGGGCGCCCTACCAGCGCGAGGTGACCAAGGCCATTTCGCACCTGCATACGCTGGGCATCCAGCGCATTGGCGTGGTGCATGTGGACGATACGTTTGGCGCCGACGGACTGGCTGGCGCACAGGCCGGATTCAAGGCCAACAACATCGAGGCGCTGTTCATCGAAAAGTTTGACCGTGCCAAGCCCGACTACAGCGCCATCGCCCCGCGCGTGGCCGGCAAGCAGCCCCAGGCCGTGATCTTCATCGGCACTGGCGCTGCGGTGGTCGACGGCATCAAGGCCTTGCGCGCCGCGGGCGTTGCCGGACAGATCGTCACCCTGTCCAACAACGCGTCGGGCGGATTTGTGAAGGCCCTGGGCGACCAGGCCCGGGGCGTGGTGGTGACGCAGGTGTTCCCGTCCGAGCGATCTCTCAACTACCCGGTGATCAAGGAGGCCATCGATCTGGCCAAGGCCAAGAACATCGGCGACCTGACGCCCGCCATGCTGGAGGGCTTTGTGAGCGCCAAGGTGCTGGTGGAAGGCCTCAAGCGCGCGGGTGCCAAGCCCGACCGCGCCAAGCTGCATGCGGGGCTGGAGAGCATCCACAAGTGGGACCTGGGTGGGCTGGAGCTGAGCTACAGCCCCACCGACCACAGCGGGCTGGACTTCTCCGACCTGTCCATCATCGGCACGGACGGCCGCTTCAAGCGCTGACGCGGCGCAAGCGCCCGCGCGTGACGACACGACAAAAAAAGGCCCTGCCAGCGATTGCTGGCAGGGCCTTTGTCATGCCGGGCAATGCGCTTATTGCGCGCTGGCAGCCGATGCAGGGGCTGCAGCGGGTGCCGGCGCGGCGGCGGCTGCGGGTGCAGCTGCGCTGGCGGGTGCCTCGGGGGCGTGCACCGCATCGGCACCGTGCTTTTCTCCGCCCATGTCGGCCTTGTCGCCCGCCGTGATGATCACGTACATCGACAAAGCGRCAAACAAGACGAAGCCAACAACAATCTTCCACATATCAATATCTCCTGGGATGGGTTTGTTCAATCAAGGGGCCTGGCTGACGCGCAGGGTTGTGGTTTGTACTGGTGCGCGACACAAGCCCCTTGATGGAACACAGGGCCCGACCCTTGCGGGGCGGGCCCTGTACACCGGTCAGTAACGATCAGTCGTTGGCGTAGATGTCCACGTCCTTGGTTTCCTTGATGAACAGGCCACCGATCACCACCGTGGCACCGGCGATGATGATGGGGTACCACAGGCCGTTGTACATGTTGCCGGTCTGGGCCACGATGGCAAACGCCGTGGTGGGCAGCAGGCCGCCGAACCAGCCGTTACCGATGTGGTACGGCAGGGACATGGACGTGTAGCGGATGCGGGTGGGGAACATTTCCACCAGCATGGCGGCGATGGGGCCGTACACCATGGTCACCAGCAGCACCAGGTAGGTCAGGATGATGGTGACCATCACCTTGTCGATGCGTGCAGGGTCAGCCTTGGTGGGGTAGCCAGCGGCCTTCAGGTCGTCGGCCACGAGCTTCTTGAACTCGGCGTCCTTCTTCTTGGCTTCGTCAGCGCTCAGGCCCTTGCTGGTGTACGAGGGGATTGCGGTTTCGCCAATCTTGATGCTCGCCACCGTACCGGCGGGAGCCACAGCGTTTTCATAGCTCACCGAAGCGCCAGCCAGCACCTGCTTGGCGATGTCGCACGAGCTGGTGAACTTGGTGGTGCCGGTGGGGTTGAACTGGAACGAGCACTCGGCAGGGTCAGCGGTGATCACCACCTTGTTCTTGGCCTGGGCTTCGGCCAGGGCAGGGTTGGCCGCCTTGGTCAGTGCACCGAACACAGGGAAGTACGTCAGCGCGGCCAGCAGGCAGCCKGCCAKGATGATSGGCTTGCGGCCGATCTTGTCCGACAGCGWRCCGAACACSAYGAAGAACGGCGTACCAATCAGCAGCGACACGGCCACGAAGATGTTGGCGGTGGCGCCATCGACCTTCAGCGCTTGCGTCAGGAAGAACAGCGCATAGAACTGGCCCGAATACCACACCACGGCCTGGCCGGCGGTCAGGCCCACCAGTGCCAGGATCACGATCTTCAGGTTCTTCCACTGGCCGAAGGATTCGGTCAACGGTGCCTTGGAGGTCTTGCCCTCGGCCTTCATCTTCTGGAAGGCAGGCGATTCGTTCATCGACAGGCGGATCCAGACCGARAYGSCCAGCAGCAGGATCGACACSAKGAACGGAACACGCCAGCCCCAATCACCAAAGGCTTCTTCGCCCAGCACGGTGCGGGTGCCCAGGATCACCATCAGCGACAGGAACAGGCCCAGCGTGGCGGTGGTCTGGATCCAGGCGGTGTAGGCGCCGCGCTTGCCGTGCGGTGCGTGCTCGGCCACATACGTGGCAGCACCGCCGTATTCACCGCCCAGTGCCAGGCCTTGCAGCAGGCGCAGGGCAATCAGGATGACGGGAGCGGCCACACCGATGGACGCGTAGGTTGGCAAGATGCCCACGATGAAGGTGGACAGGCCCATGATCAGGATGGTGACCAGGAACGTGTACTTGCGGCCGATCATGTCGCCCAGGCGGCCGAAGAAGATGGCGCCGAAGGGACGAACAATGAAGCCCGCCGCAAACGCCAGCAGCGCGAAGATGAASGCCGMRCCGGCATCCAGRCCGCTGAAGAACTGCTTSGCGATGATSGCKGCSAGCGAGCCGTASAGGTARAAGTCGTACCACTCGAAAACGGTGCCGAGCGACGAGGCGAAGATGACCTTCCTCTCTTCGGGCGACATCGGCCGCGGTGCGGGATGAACAGTTGCCATGGTGTGTGTCTCCTATTGGTGTTACAGACCGCACTGCGGCGGGCTGCACGCATTCTTGGAGATGGCACTGACCACCCTCTGACGCGAAACCAACAAGAGCTTTCATCAAACTGACCGCTCTCTGACAACTTAGGGTGAAACCCGCAGCACCCCTTTCAGCATCCGGAAATTGCTCAGGGCTTGCCGGGTAAACCCGATGGGAGCTGGCTGACAGCGTCCCAGGCGGGGCCGTCGAACCAGGCGTCGCCATCGAGGTAGGCACGCAGCATGGGCAGGCCGTCGAGCCCCCAGAACAGCTTGCCGTCCACCCCCAACGCGGGCACGCCAAACACACCGGCTGCTTGCGCGGCTTCGGTGTTGGCGCGCAGCAAGGCCTTGGGGCCGTCGCTGTTCACGTCCTGCCCGGGGCGCACCTGCTCCGCAAGCGCCTCGGCCAGCGTGGCCAGGCGCGCAGGGTCCAGCGCGTCGGCGCCGCCTTGCCACACGTGCCGCAGCACCGTGCCCGCCACGTAGCGGTTGATGCTGCCGTCGTCACTGCAGGCCAGGGCCTGGCGCAGCAGGGGCAGCGGGTTGAACGGGTGGCGCGCAGGCATCTGCAGTGGCGTGCCTTGCGCATGGCCCAGCCAGGTCACATGGCGGTAGGTCCAGTCGCGCTTGGGGGCAATGCCCGCAGGGCCGGGGTTGCCGTGCTGCTGCAGCAGGGCACCCAGCAGCACGGGCTGGTAGGTCACGCTGTAGGTCAGCCCTTCCAGCACCTCGGGCAAGCGCTCAAACGCCAGCCAGGCATAGGGGGAAATGAAGTCCAGGTAGAACGTGATGCGCTTCATGCCTCGGTCTCCGGCACGGGCCAGGCAATGCCGGCGCGTTGCAACAACTGCGCCCAGATGGCGCGCCGCTGCGGAGCGTCGGCACGCGACCAGGCGCGGATTTCATCCAGCGTGCGAAAGCAGCCTTCGCAGTGGCTGCGGTCGGGCGTCATGCGGCACACCGAAATGCAGGGCGAAGGCACTGGCTCGGCACTTTTGGGGTCAAATTGGCCGGTAGCGCTAGTCTCTTTTGCCTTGGCAGCTAGCAAATCAATAGCATTCATGCGACCGCCTGGGGCGCAGACGCGTCCGCCACCGGTGCTTGCACCACGTCCACCACGGGTGCGCCCGTCAGGCGCTGCAGGTCGCTGGGGTGCAAGGGGAACACGCCATGGGGGTGGCCTGCTGCGGCCCACACCACGTCAAAGCGCAGCAGGTCCTGGTCGATGAGCGTGACGGGCGGCGTGGCATGCGCCACGGGCGACACGCCGCCAATCGAGAAGCCGGTGCGCGATTTCACAAACTCGGCATCGGCCCGACCGATCTTGCCGCCCACATGGGCTTCCACCTTTTTCTCGTCCACGCGTCGGTCGCCCGAGGTGACCACCAGCACCGCAGCATCGTCGCTCTTGCGCCGGAAGATGATGCTCTTGGCCACCTGCCCCACCAGGATGCCCAGCGCATCGGCGGCCTGCTGTGCGGTGCGTGCGGCATCGTCCAGCATCTGCGGCAGGTGCGGGTGGCCGCGCCGCTGCAGCTCGGCAGCCACACGCTGTACGCCCTCAGGCAGGTTCTTCAGTTCGGCTCCACACATTCGCGTTGTCTCCAGCAGGTCCACAGGGGGGCGTGATTCGGTCGGGTCTCCCTCCATTTTGCCGCGCGCCATGGCCTCCCTGGCACCCCGGCCCGCATGTCCCTGCACGGCGCTCCGGCACCCGGGCCAAATCCGGCCACTTTACAAACAGGAAATGTGTGCGCCCCACAATGCGCCGAACCTTCCCAACCCAACCGCTCCCACGCCCATGAACGATGCTGCGTTGTCCCCGCTGTGCCCGAGCCTGCCCGCGACCTCCCCTGCCAACACTGTGCCGGGCCGCCCCGCCCTCGGGGCATTGCCATGCCGGGGAACGTTGCTGGGGCTGCTGCTGATCGCGGGCATCTTGTCCGGCTGCAGCAAACCCAACGAGGCCCCCGCACCGGCCAAGGCCGCCCCTGAAGTGGGCGTAGTCACGCTCAAGCAGCAAAGCCAGCAGCTCGAAGCCGCCCTACCCGGCCGCACCCGCGCCTCGCTCACGGCCGAGGTAAGGCCCCAGGTGTCGGGCATCCTGCAAAAGCGCCTGTTCACCGAAGGGATGCTGGTGCGCCAAGGCCAGCCGCTGTACCAGATCGATGACGCCTCGCTGCGGGCCACGGAGGCAAGCGCGAAGGCAGCCCTGGCCAAGGCCGAGGCTACCGCGCGCACCCAGGAGGCCACGGCCAAGCGCAATGCGGAGCTGGTGAAGATCGACGCCATCAGCCAGCAGGCCTTTGAAGAAAGCCAGGCCGCCGCAGCCCAGTCGCGCTCCGACGTGGCCGTGGCCCAGGCCAACCTGGCCACCGCCCGCATCAACCTCAAGTACAGCCGCATCGAGGCACCGATCAGTGGACGCATCAGCCTGTCCAACGTGACGCCGGGAGCGCTGGTCACGGCCAACCAGGCCGATGCGCTGACCTCCATCGTCCAGCTTGACCCGATGTACGTGGACTTCACCCAGTCCACCACCGAGCTGATGCAGTTGCAGCGGGACTGGGACGCTGGCCGCTTCCAGAAGGTCGAGGGCGACAAGATCCCCGTGCGCATCCGCCTGGACGACGGCACCGAGTACGCGCAACGCGGCCAGCTGCAGTTTGCCGGCGTGATCGTGAACGCCACCACCGGCACCGTCACGCTGCGCGCCGTGGTGCCCAACCCCAGGGGCACGCTGATGCCCGGCATGTACGTGCAGGCGCTGCTGCCCACCGGCCTTGCGCCCGAAGCCCTGCTGGTGCCCCAGCAGGCCGTGACCCGCGACCTCACCGGCAAGCCCAGCGTGCTGGTGGTCAAGGAAGGCGATGTGGTGGAAAAACGCCCGATCAGCATCGACCGTGCGGTGGGCAACCAATGGCTGCTGCAAGGCGGGTTGGCTGCCGGCGAGCGCGTGGTGACCGAAGGGTTCCAGCGCGTCAAACCCGGCGACAAGGTGCGCGCGGTGGAAGTGGATCCCAAAGCCCCCGCCAAGGGCCGCAAGGGAGCCCCAGGCGCCGACGTGCCGCCCGCTGCAGGTGCCGCGCCCGCCTCGGCCCCTGCCCCAGCGGCCTCCCGCTGAGCACGAAGGACGCAGCACATGGCTCAGTTCTTCATCAACCGGCCCATTTTTGCCTGGGTCATCGCCATCATCATCATGCTGGGCGGTGCGCTGTCCATCGTCACGCTGCCGCTGGAGCAGTACCCCGACATCGCTCCGCCACGCGTGACCATCGGCTCGCAATACACCGGCGCCTCGGCCGAGACGGTCGAGAACTCGGTGACGCAGATCATCGAGCAGCAGCTCAAGGGCATCGACAACATGCTCTACATGAGCTCGACCTCGGATGCCTCGGGCCGCTCGCGCACCACGCTCACCTTCGCGCCCGGCACCAACATCGACGTGGCGCAGGTGCAGGTGCAAAACAAGCTGCAGGCCGCCACCAACCGCCTGCCCGACGCCGTCAAGAGCCGGGGCGTTTTCGTGAACAAGGGCGGGCAGGACTTCCTGGTCACCTACAGCTTCTTCTCCAAAGACCCCTCCATGAGCGCCGTGGACATCGGCGACTTCCTGACCAGCAGCCTGGTGGACGTGATCGGCCGCATCGACGGTGTCGGTGACGTGACGGTGTTCGGCACCAACTACGCCATGCGCATCTGGATGGACCCGGCCAAGATGGAGAAGTACGCGCTGATGCCGTCGGACCTGGTCAATGCGCTCAACGCCCAGAACGCGCAGGTATCTGCCGGCCAGCTGGGCGCCCTGCCCGCGGTGTCCGACCAGCAGCTCAACGCCACCATCACCGCCCGCACCAAGCTCAAGACGGTGGAGCAGTTCGAGGCCATCGTGCTCAAGTCGGCGCTCGATGGCTCAGTGGTCACCGTCAAGGACGTGGCCCGCGTGGAGCTGGGTGCCGAGAACCTGACTGTGAAGGCCAAGCTCAATGGCATGCCCGGCGCGGGCATGGGCATCGTGCTGGCCGACGGCGCCAACGCCATGCAGGTGGCCGACGCCATCGCCGCCAAGCTGGCTGAACTCAAGCCCTACTTTCCCAACCAGATCGACTACTTCGTGAGTTCGGACTCCACGCCCTTCGTGCGCGCATCCATCAAGGAAGTGGTCAGCGCACTGGGCGAAGCCATGATCCTGGTGGTGATCGTGATGTTCGTGTTTTTGCAGAACTTCCGCGCCACGCTGATCCCCGCCATTGCCGTGCCGGTGGTGCTGCTGGGCACCTTCGGGGTGCTGTCGCTGGCGGGGTATTCGATCAACACGCTGACCATGTTTGCCATGGTGCTGGCCATCGGCCTGCTGGTGGACGATGCGATCGTGGTGGTCGAAAACGTCGAGCGGGTGATGCACGAGACCGGCCAGTCGGCCAAGGAGGCCACCCGCCAGTCCATGCGCGAAATCACGCCCGCCCTGGTGGGCATCGGAGTCACGCTGTCGGCGGTGTTCGTGCCSATGGCGTTCTTTGGCGGCTCCACCGGCGTGATCTACCGGCAGTTCTCCATCACCATCGTGGCGGCCATGGCGCTGTCGGTGTTTGTGGCGCTCACCCTCACSCCGGCGCTGTGCGCCACGCTGCTCAAGCCCGCAGCCGCGTCTGCCGGGCATGACCGGCCCATCCGGCGCGGCCTGCTGGGCCTGAACGACCGGTTCTTCCGCTGGTTCAACCACCATTTCGACGCCACCTCGGCACGCTACCAGGGCACAGTGGCCTACACACTGCGCCGCACCAAGCGCATGGTGCTGATCTTTCTGGCGGTGTGTGGCGTGGTGTGGCTGCTCATGGCGCGCCTGCCCACATCCTTCCTGCCCGACGAAGACCAGGGCTTCCTGTACGTGAACGTGAACCTGCCCTCGGGCGCCGCCGATGCGCGGCTGCAGAGCGTGCTGGACCAGGTGCGCGACTACTTTGCGCAGCAGCCCGATGTGCTGAGCTTCTACCAGGTCTCGGGCATCAACGGAGACCAGGCCTCGGCACGTGGCTTTGTGCGCCTCAAGCCCTGGGAAGACCGCACGCTGCCCAACCAGGCCGCCGCGCAGATCGCCTACAAGGCCACGCGCGACCTGGCCTCCATCCGCGATGCGCGGGTGCTGGTCGTCATGCCGCCGGCCGTGCGGGGCCTGGGCTCCAGCTCGGGCTTCAACTTTGTGATCAAGGACATGAACGGCCTGGGCCACCAGGCGTTGCTGGCAGCCACCAACACCTTCCTGTCCGAAGCGCGCAAACGGCCCGAGCTGACCAACCTGCGCATGACCAACCTGGAAGATGCCAGCGAGCTGCGCCTGGAGATCGACGACCGCAAGGCCGCCGCGCTCGGGCTGTCGTACAACGACATCAACAGCGTGCTCTCCAGCGCCATTGGCGGCACCTACGTGAACGACTTCCTGAACAACGAACGGGTCAAGCGCGTGTACATCCAGGGCGACGCCCCGGCGCGCATGCTGCCGCAGGACGTGGCACGCTGGAGCGTGCGCAACAGCAAGGGCGAGATGGTGCCGTTTGGCGCGTTCTCCACCAGCTACTGGGCCTACGGATCGCCGCAGCTGCTGCGCTACAACGGCAACCCGGCGTACGAGCTGGAAGGCCGCGCCGCACCAGGCGTGAGCTCGGGCGCCGCCATGAAGATCGTGGAAGACATCCTGCGCACGCTACCTCCCGGCATTGGCTACGAGTGGACGGGCGCCTCGCTGCAAGAGCGCCAGTCGGGCGCCCAGGCCCCCATGCTGTACGCGATCTCGATCCTGTTCGTGTTCCTGTGCCTGGCGGCCCTGTATGAGAGCTGGACCGTGCCGCTGTCGGTGATCCTGGCCGTGCCGCTGGGCGTGGTGGGCGCACTCGCCGCCACCTACACCCGGGGCCTCACCAACGATGTGTACTTTCAGGTGGGGCTGCTGACCACGGTGGGGCTGGCGTCCAAAAACGCGATCCTGATCGTGGAGTTTGCTGTGCAGCTGCAGGAGCAGGGCAAGAACCTGTTTGACGCCATCGTCGCGGCCGTGCGCCTGCGCCTGCGGCCCATCCTGATGACCTCGCTGGCGTTCGGCTTCGGGGTGATCCCGCTGGCCATCGGCACCGGCGCGGGTGCAGGCGGTCGGGTGGCCATCGGTACCGCCGTGCTGGGCGGCATGCTGGCTTCCACGGTGCTGGGCATCTTCCTGGTGCCGGTGTTCTTCCTGCTGATCCGCCGCTGGTTCAAGAGCCGGTCGCGCAGCGAGGACAACGCACCGCCACCGCCTGCCACCACCCTACCGCACCCCACTCAGGAGAGCGCAGCATGACGCGCCCACCCTTTTCGCCACGCCGCCAGCGCCGGCCTGCCGCCATCGCTGCAGCCCTGGCCACCACCGCACTGATCGCGGGCTGCAACCTGGCCCCCATGCACCAGACGCCCGCCCTGCCGGTGCCTGACACCGTGGGCACCACCAGTGGGCAGCCGGCCGTGGCCAGCGACGCCAGTCTGCAGGCGGCAGCGGCGCTGGGCTGGGTGCAGGCCCAGCCGCTGCGCGATGTCATTGCCCTCGCGCTGTCGAACAACCGCGACCTGCGCGTGGCCGTCGAGACCATCGAACGGGCCCGCGCCCAGTACGGCATCACCCGCGCCGACCTGTTGCCCAGCGTCACCGCGCAGGCGCAGGCCAGCCGCGCGCGCACCGCCGCCGGCATGAGCAGCGCCACAGCCCCTGCGCAGGTGGCCACGCAGTACACGGCACAACTGGGGTTTGCCAGTTACGAGATCGACTTCTGGGGCCGGGTGCGCAACCTCAACGAGGCAGCGCTGCAGCAGTTTCTGCAGAGCCAGCAGAACCAGCGCAACATCCAGACGGGCCTGATTGCCGATGTGGCCAACGCCTGGCTCACCCTGGCCGCCGACGAAGCCCGGCTGCAACTGGCGCGCGACACCCTGGCCAGCCGCGAAAAGGCCTATGCGCTGACCGAACGCATCCACGCCATCGGCTCCACATCGGGACTGGTGCTGGCCCAGGCGCAGACCACGGTGGACGCGGCACGCGGCGATGTGGCGACCTACCTGGCGCAGGTGGAGCGCGACCGCAACGCACTGCAATTGCTGGTGGGAGGCCCGGTGCCTGCCGCGCTCTGGCCCACCGCCAGCACGCTGCGCGCTGACGCGCAGGCCCCGGCGGCCTTGCAGCCCGTGCCGGTGCCACTGGCGTCCAACGTGCTGCTCGCCCGCCCCGATGTGCAGGCCGCCGAAAACGCCCTGCGCGCCAGCGAAGCGAACATCGGCGCTGCGCGGGCGGCCCTGTTCCCCACCATCAGCCTCACGGCCAATGTAGGCACCGGCAGCCGCGAGCTGGACGGCCTGTTTGGTGCAGGCAGCGGCACCTGGAGCTTTGTGCCGCTGGTCCGCCTGCCCATCTTCGACGCCGGCCGCAACCGCGCCAACGTGCAGGTGGCCGAGGCCAACCAGCGCATCGCGGTGGCCCAGTACGAAAAGGCCGTGCAGACCGCGTTCCGCGAGACCGCCGATGTGCTGGCCGACCGCGCGCAGTGGGACGAGCGCATTGCGGCGCAGACGCGGCTGGTGGCCGCCACCCAGAAAGCGTTCGACCTGTCGGAGGCGCGTTTCAAGGCCGGGGTGGACAACTACCTCACGGTGCTGGATGCGCAGCGCAGCCTGTATGCGGCGCAGCAGACCCTCATCGGCCTGCGCCAGGCCGAGCAGGTCAACCGCGTGACGCTGTGGAAGGTGCTGGGAGGCACCCCGGACGCCGGTTGACGGCGGCCGGGTGCAGATGGATCAATAGTCAGCCCGCGCGCTTGGTCAGCAAGGCATTGGCAGCGCGTGAGTTGGGCTTGCGATCCAGGAAGCTGCTGATGTAGGCCCCGGCATCGATGAGGAGATCCAGGTCGATGCCGGTCTCAATGCCCATGCCCTGCAGCATGTACACCACGTCTTCGGTGGCCACGTTGCCGGTGGCGCCCTTGGCATAAGGGCAGCCGCCCAGACCCGCCACGGACGACTGGAAGTTCCACACGCCCAGTTCCAGCGCGGCCAGCGTGTTGGACAGCGCCTGCCCGTAGGTGTCATGAAAGTGGCCCGACACCTCGTCGATGCCAAAGTGCTGCAACGTGGCCTCCAGCGCCTTCTGCACCTTGCGCGGCGTGCCCACACCAATGGTGTCAGCCACATCCACGCGCTGCACGCCAATGCCCTGGAGCAGGCCAGCCAGGTAGGCCACGCGCTCAGGGGCAATGTCGCCTTCGTACGGGCAGCCCACGGTGCAGCTCATGGCGCCGCGCACACGGATGCCGGCGGCCAATGCGGCCTCCACTACAGGGGCAAAACGCTCGATGCTCTCGGCAATGCTGCAGTTGATGTTGCGTTGGCTGAAGGCCTCGCTGGCGGAACCGAAGACGACGATCTCGTCGGGTTTGTTCAGCAATGCCGCCTCAAAGCCCTTGAGGTTGGGCGTGAGCACCGAATACGCCACGCCTGGCTGGCGGGTGATGCCCGCCATCACCTCGTGGTTGTCGGCCATCTGCGGCACCCACTTGGGGCTGACGTAGCTGGTGACCTCGATCTCTTTCAGGCCGGCCTGCTGCAGGCGGTGCACCAGCTCGATCTTGACGGCGGCGGGCACCGGGGTCTTTTCGTTCTGCAGGCCGTCACGGGGGCCAACGTCGATGAGGCGGACGCGGGAGGGAATGCTCATGGGGCTACCAAGTGGTGGATCAAGGAATGCCGCCATTGTCTCGCCACCGCCTCCACAGGGCCACCCCATATCGTGCCAGACCATTCGCCGGACGCGCCATCAGCCAGCCCGGGTGTGATCACCCTCGACCTCCTGCCGCAGCAAGGCCACCATGGCCTGCGCCGCCAGCGACAGCGGCCGCCCGCGCAGCGTGATCAGCCCGATGGGCCGGTGCAGCACGGGCGCCTTGAGCGGGCGTGTGACCACCTCGGGCCGGCGCACCACCTGGGCGGCCAGCTCGGGCAGCGCGCTCACACCCAGCCCCGCCGCCACCATGGCCGCAATGGTGGCTAGGTGCTCCACCTCGTAGCGGGGTTCAAAGCGGATGCGATGCGTCAGCAGGGCCTCTTGCGCGTACTGCCGCACGCTGGTGCCCGCAGGCATGGAGATGTGGTGCAGCTCGGCCACCTCGGCCCAGGCGATGGCACCCCGCCCACGGGCCAGGGTGTGCGTGCGCTGCATCAGCAGCACAAACCGATCGGACACCAGCGGGGTGTAGTCCAGATCCGCATAGGCGGGGTTGGCGGCGGTGAGGGCAAAGTCCACGCGCCCGGCACGCACCATGTCAAACGCCGGGCCCGCCAGGCTGTCGATCAGCTCCATCTGCACGCCCGGGTGCTGTGTGGCGAACCGGGCAAACGCGCGGGGTACGGCCCCGGCTGCCAGCGACGGCAGCGCCGCCAGCGCAATGCGACCCACCTGCAGCTGCGCCACCTCCTGCACGCGGCGCACGGTCTCCTCCATCTGGTGGCGCAGAAACCGCGCCTGCTCGGCAAACACCTCGCCCGCCAGCGTGAGCTGCACGGTGCGCGTGGTGCGCTCGAACAGGCGCACGTCCAGCATCTCCTCCAGCCGAGCCACCGTGCCCGACACCGCCGACTGCGACAGGTGCATCTGCAAGGCCGTGCGCCGAAAACTCAGCGTCTCGGCCAGGGAGAGGAACACATCCACCTCGCGGGCGGACCAATTGATCTTCATAACCGATCAGTCTATCGAAAAAGACGTCTGGACCGCGCAATGTGGGGCCCCTAGACTGAATTCAACGCAAGCACACCGCTTGAACAGATTGAGAGCATCAAGGAGACACGATGGAGAACAGTTCGCCGCGCAGCGCGCGCACCGTGGTGGTAGGCGGAGGCACCATGGGGGCCGATGTGGCCGTGGTCCTGGCCCGTGGCGGCGCGCAGGTCACGGTGGTGGACCCCCACGCCGCCCGCCGCGAACACTTGCGGCCGCACATTGCGCAGGAGCTGGCCGCCGCAGGCCAAGCTACCCACGCCGGCCCGGTGCAGGTGTGCGCCAGCCTGCAGGATGTGGACTGGAACGGCGTGGTGCTGGTGGTGGAATGCATCACAGAGCAACTGGCAGCCAAACAAAAGCTGTTTGCCGAGCTGGAAACCGTGGCCCCCCCCAACGCCGTGCTGGCCAGCAACAGCTCGGGCTTTCCCATCAGTGCCATCGCCCAGGGACTGGGCACGGCTCAGCGGATGCTGGGCCTGCACTTCTTCATGCCCGCCCACCTGGTGCCGCTGGTGGAGGTGGTGCGGGGCGAGCGCAGCGACCCCGCGCTGGGCACCTGGCTGCACGCCTTCATGCGCGGCTGCGGCAGCGTGCCAGTGCTGGTCAAAAAGGACAAGCCCGGCTTTCTGGCCAACCGCATGCAGCACGCGCTCTCGCGCGAGGCCTTTGCACTCATCGACGAAGGCATTGCCTCGCCGGAGGACGTGGACGCCGCCGTGCGCTTTGGTTTTGGCTTTCGCTTCCTGGCGGCAGGCCCGGTGCTGCAGCGCGACCACGCAGGCATTGAGGTGCACACCGCTGCCGCAGCCACCATGTACCCCACGCTGTCGAACACCGACGTACCCGCCCAGGCCCTACGCGACAAGGTGGCGCAGGGTCAGCTCGGCATGAAGACGGGCAAGGGTTTTTTTGACTGGCCCGAAGACCGCAAGCGGGCCGAACGCGCGCGCTACGACACGCTGCTGCGCCAGGGCCTGGCGCTGCTGGCCGGCGAGTTGCCCACCATCGAGCCTCCCACCGATATGTCACAGACGGACACCCCAACGACCACTGGAGCCCGCGCATGAGTGCATCGCCCGCATCACCCACCATTGCCAGCCAGTGGGTTGACCCACTGATCGTGACCGTGGCGCCCAACGGCGCCTACAAACAGCCCGCCGACCACTCCGCCGTGCCCATCACACCGGCCACGCTGGCCACCACGGCCAAGGCCTGCCTGGACGCGGGAGCGGCCATGCTGCACATGCACATCCGCGACGCGCAAGGCCGCCACAGCCTCGATGTCGAAGGCTACCGCGAGGCGCAGCGCGTGGTGCGCCAGGCCGTGGGTGACGCGATGGTCATCCAGATCACCAGCGAAGCCGCAGGCGTGTACCAGGCCCCCGCGCAGATCGCCATGGTGGAGGCCCTGCAACCCGAGGCCGTGTCCATCGGACTGCGCGAAGTAGACAAGCCCGAGATCGGCGAAGCCGGACTGCAGCGCTTCTTCACCGGCCTCGCCCAGCGCCGCACCATGGTGCAGGTCATCCTGTATGACGTGGCCGACCTGCGCCGCTGGCAGGCACTGCGCGCCAGTGGCGTGGTGCCGGATGCGCCCTGGTTCCTGCTGTTTGTGCTGGGCCGCTACAGCGCGGGCCAGACCTCCAGCCCGCGCGACCTGCTGCCCTTTCTGAACGCCCATGACGGCAACGAGCCCTGGGYCGTGTGCGCCTTCGGGGCGGCAGAAAACGCCTGCGTGGCCGCAGCCGCCGTGTTTGGCGGCCACGCCCGCGTGGGGTTTGAAAACAACCTGCTGTGCAAGGACGGCAGCGTGGCCCCCGACAACACCGCGCTGGTGCGCCAGGCCGTCGAAGCCGCCGCCGCACTGGGCCGCCCGCTGGCCACCGCCGCCGACATCCGGCAGCGCTTTGGCGCAGGCTGAGCGGCACTACTCCATCGCGCTCCCCATCCATTGACATCAACCCGCAGCAGACGGGCTTTATCCATCCCCACAGGAGACAGACATGCACCACCGCCACCTTTACTCGTCCACACATCGCGGCGCCCGGCGCGCCGTGCTGCACGCAGCCCTTGCCGTGCCCCTGGCCCTGGGCATCGCAGGTCACGCTGCGGCGCAGACGGCCGCCACCGCCTTCCCCAGCAAGACCATCCGCTTTGTGGTGCCCTATCCGCCCGGTGGACCCACCGACCTGATGGCCCGCATGCTGCAGCCCGAGCTGCAAAGCCGCCTGGGTGTACCTGTGGTGGTGGACAACAAGGGCGGCGCCGGTGGCAACACCGGCAGCGCCGAGGTGGCCAAACAGGCGCCAGCGGACGGCCACACGCTGCTGCTGGCCGCCAGCGGCCCGATGGCGGTCAACCCCTCGCTGTACGCCAGCATGCCGTTCAACCCGCTGTCCGATCTGGTGCCGGTGATCCAGCTATCGGCATTTCCGCTGGTGCTGGAGGTGCATCCCTCCCTGGGCGTCAAGACACTGGCCGAATTCCTGGCCATGGCCAAGGCCGGCAAGCCAGTGCTGAGCTACGCGTCGGCCGGCAACGGCACACCGCAGCACCTGGCGGGCGAGCTGTTCAACACCACAGCGGGCGTGAAGATGGGGCACATCCCCTACCGTGGCGCTGGCCCCGCGCTCAACGACCTGATCGGCGGACAGGTGAACGTGATGTTCGACATCGTCGGTAGCTCCCTGCCCCACATCCAGGCGGGCAAACTCATTCCGCTGGCCGTCACATCCAGCGAACGCGCCAAGGTGCTGCCCAATGTGCCCACCATGGCGGAGGCTGGCATTGCGGGCTACCAGATCACCGGCTGGCATGGCATTGCGGTGCGCGCAGGCACCCCGCAAGCCACCGTTGACAAACTCAACGCCACGGTGAATGCGATCTTCAAGGAACCCGCGTTCCGCACCAAATGGGAAGCCATTGGCACGCCCGTGGTGGTGGGCACGGCGGCAGACTTTGGGGCGCTCATCAAGGCCGACGCGCAGCGACTGGGCAAGCTGGTGCGCGATGCCGGCGTGACGGTGGACTGAAAAGGCCCCCCCTCTGTGTCCGCGCACAGAGGGCTATGCGACAGACCTGGGGCGCAAGCGCAGCAACAGCCAGCCCACTGCCATACCGATGGCGCTGGAGAGCAGCATCACTGCACCGATCACTATCTTCACGGTGGTGGAACTGCGGATTTCCGCCTGCACCGGGTCCTTGGCGGAGTAGCGCACCGAAACAGTCTCACCCACCTTGTGGATGGCCTGCTGCTGGCGTGCGACCGAATCCGTGAAGCTATAGGTTCGCCCATCGCCCGCCACAAACTCCACAATGCTTTTCTTGGCAAGCCCCCGGCGGTGGGATGGGCCTGTCATGATTTCTTCATGCGCCACCACCCGGCCCTTGGCGGTGTGCGTGTCGCCCAGCATGTTCATGCCAGAGGCCAACAACCACGCCGCGCCCAGCGCGGTCAAGGCGCTGGGCACCAGCAGCATCCAGCCCAAAAGGCCAAAGAAACGACGAAACGTGGAGGTGCTCATGTCCGCCATTCTCTACGCTGGCGAGCGCGTGGACCGACGGCCTCAGTAGCCCCGCGCGGGGTTCACGACGCCCGCCACCGCCTCGCCGCGCTCCAGCGCCACCATCTTGCGTGCGATCTGGGCAATGCTCTCGTCGCGCAGCGTGCGCGCTGACGTGTGGGGCGTGACGGTGATGCGTGGGTGCGTCCAGAACGCATGGCCTGCGGGCAACGGCTCGGTGCGGAACACATCGAGCGTGGCGCCTGCCACATGGCCGCTGTCGATGGCGGCCACCAGGTCTTCGTCCACCAGGTGCGCGCCGCGCGCCACATTGATCACGTAGGCACCCGGCTGCAGGCGAGCGAGCGTGCCCTTGTTGATGACGTTGGTCGTATCGGGCGTGAGCGGCAGCAGGTTGACCAGGACGCGGCTCGCGGCCAGAAAGTCATTGAATTGATCTGCGCCCGCAAAGCCGCGCACGCCGTCGATGGCCTTGGGGCTGCGGCTCCAGCCGTTGATGGGAAATTCAAACTGCGCCAGCGCCTTGGCAACCCGCTCGCCCAGCACGCCCAGGCCCATCACACCGATGGGATAGTCGCTGCGCAGGCGTGGCTTGCGGTAGCCCCAGCGGCCCGCCTGGGTGTCGGCCTCATAGCCATCAAACTCGCGGAAGTGGCGGATGACCGCGTGGCACACATATTCAGCCATCTGCACGGCCATGCCCGCATCATCCAGCCGCACCACCAGGGCCTTGGGAGGCAAGCGCAGCTTGAGGAGGGCATCCACCCCCGCGCCAATGTTGAACAGGGCTTTGAGCACCGGCTGTTCGTCCATGAACTGCTGGGGTGGTGCCCAGACCACGGCGTAGTCGGCCTGCGGGGCGCCGGGCTGCCAAACAGAAATCTCAACGCCGGGCAGCGCGGCGGAAAAGCCCTGGAGCCAGGGCTCGGGCTTGGCATCGGTACAGCAAAAGGTGATTTTCATGGGGCCCAAGCGTAGCCGCATTGGGCCCCCTGCGCTGTCACCTGCAGACGACTCGGGACACTGCGTGGCTCAGGCCTTGTCGGCGGCTACCAGCTTGAGCAGCTCTGCCCCCTCGGTCACCTGGTCGCCTGGCGCGTACAGCAGCTCCTGCACCACGCCGTCGGCTGGGGCGGCAATGGTGTGCTCCATCTTCATGGCCTCCATCACCGCCAGTGGCTGCCCCTTGGCAACCTTGTCGCCCGCCTTCACGGCAAACGACACCACCTTGCCGGGCATGGGGGCTGTGAGGCGTCCGCCTTCAGCCGCTGCCTCGCCCGCGTGGGCCAGCAGGTCGATGGCGGTGATCTGCGTGGCGCCCAGCGGGGTGAACACATGGTCCACCTCGCCCTGCGCGTACACGGCAGCGCGCGTGCGCTGGCCGGCGAACTGCAACTCGATGGCGCCCTGGGGCGCTGCGCCAAAGACCAACGAACCGGACACGGCAGCGTCGCCCTCGCCCACCTTCAAGTGCAAGCCGCCACCGCGCTCGTAAGTCAGCAGCGCCTTGGCGTGTTCACCGCCAAATTCAAATTCAAACCGGCGCTGCACCACGCCATGCGTGTGAAAGCCGTCGCGGCGGCTGAACGGGTCCACGCCCTCGCTCGTACGCTCATTCAGCAGGGCCTGCGCCACGGCCGCCGCAGCGGCCAGGGGCAAGCCCACGGGTTCCTGGTGGAACAACACAGCCTGCTCACGCGGGATCAGCGCCGTGTCCAGCTTGGCGCGGGCAAACGCATCGGTGCGTGCCACGCGGCGCAAAAACTGCACGTTGGTTGCCAGGCCCACGATGTGGGTCTGGGCCAGCGCCTCGTCCAGCCGCGCCAGCGCCTGTTCGCGCGTGTCGCCGTGCACGATGAGCTTAGCCACCATGGAGTCGTAGAACGGGCTGATCGCATCGCCCTGTCGCACGCCGGAATCCACGCGCACCGCGCCTCTTTCAAACGTCACGCAATCGGGCAGCGCATACACATTGAGCGCACCGGTCGCGGGCAGGAAGTTGTTGTCCGGGTTCTCGGCACAGATGCGGGCCTCGATGGCGTGGCCTGTGATGCGCAGGTCTTGCTGCTGGAGCGGCAATGGCTCGCCCGACGCTACACGCAGCTGCCACTCCACCAGATCGAGGCCCGTGATGGCCTCGGTCACAGGGTGCTCCACCTGCAGGCGGGTGTTCATCTCCATGAAGTAGAACTTCATCTGCTCGGGGGCGTCGTAGCCGCCGGGCTGCTCGACGATGAACTCCACCGTGCCCGCGCCCACGTAGTTCACAGCCTTGGCGGCGGCCACAGCGGCCTCGCCCATGCGGGCGCGCAGCTCCGGCGTCATGCCCGGCGCAGGCGCTTCTTCCAGCACCTTCTGGTGGCGGCGCTGCACGGAGCAATCGCGCTCGAACAAGTACACGCAGTTGCCGTGCGTGTCGCCAAACACCTGGATCTCAATGTGGCGCGGGCGCTGCACGTACTTTTCGACCAGCACCGCGTCGTCACCAAAGCTGTTGATGGCCTCGCGCTTGCAGGAGTCGAGCGCCGCCGCAAAGTCCTCGGCCTTGTCCACGGCGCGCATGCCTTTGCCGCCGCCGCCGGCGCTGGCCTTGATGAGCACGGGATACCCAATACGGTCCGCCTCGCGTTGCAGCAGCGCCGGGTCCTGGTCAGCACCGTGGTAGCCGGGCACCAGGGGCACCTGTGCCTGCTCCATGAGGCGCTTGGACTCGGCCTTCAGCCCCATGGCATTGATGGCGCTGGCGGGGGGGCCAATGAAAACCAGGCCCGCGTCGGCACAGGCCTTGGCGAAGTCTTCGTTCTCGCTCAGAAAACCGTAGCCAGGGTGGATGGCCTGCGCGCCCGTGGCCTTGGCGGCCTCGATGATGCGCTCCCAGCGCAGGTAGCTGTCCTTGGGTGCGCTGCCGCCGATGTGCACGGCCTCGTCGCACACGGCCACGTGTTTAGCGTTGGCGTCGGCGTCGGAGTACACGGCGACGGTTTTCACGCCCAGGCGCTTGGCGGTCGCTGCGACACGGCAAGCGATCTCGCCACGGTTTGCAATAAGGATCTTGTTGAACATGTTTAAGCCACCTTGGCAGAACCAGAAAAGAAAGAGGACAAGCGCCGCACGACGGCGCGCAGAAACTTGAACAGCACCACCAGCAGCAGCACCGACACCGCCACCATCACCACCAGCGCGATGCCAAAGGCCACCGGGTGCTGCGTGGCCAGCCAGACCACGACCACGACCAGGCCGTCTTCAAAGAACGACAGCCCCCAGTTGGAAAACGGCTCGGGCGAGGTGTTCACGGCAGCGCGGGTGGTCATCTTGGTGGCCAAGGCCGTGGCAGAGAGCGAGCCGCCCAGCAGTCCCGCCACCACGGCCATGGTCGCGTTGTCGGCACCGAACACGCCGTAGGCCAACGCAGCACCTGCAGGTACGCGGATGAAGGCATGGATGGCATCCCAGGCGCTGTCCACCCAGGGCACCTTGTCGGCAAAAAACTCCACCATCAGCATGAAGCCGCTGACCATCAGCACCAGCGGGTGCTGCAGCATGACCAGGCCTGGCGGCAGGGGCATCCAGCCCAGCACGCCCATCATGCCGACCAGGAACACCACGGCATACAGCCGGAACCCGCTGGCCCAGCCCAGTGCGGCGGCCAGCGCCAGCAGGCTGGGCATGTCGAGCTTCGCAGTTGCTGTGGCTGCCGCGTCGCCCACGGCGCGCGCGGTGCCGCCATCCACATGCAGCCCCAGCGTGTGGAGCCACTGCACGATGTTGAACCAGAGGGTGTCCATGGCCTGCTTGTACTGATCAGCCCAACCAGGCGGGTTTGCGCTTGTTGAGGAAGGACTGCACGCCTTCCTTGCCCTCGTCGCTGGCACGGATGTCGGCAATGCCCTGCACCGTGGTGGCAATCAGCCCGGCATTGATTTCGCGCTCAGCCACATCCATCACCAGCTTCTTGCAGACGCGCACGGCGTTGGGGCTGGCGCTGGTCAGGGCCTTGAGCAGTTCGTCCACTTTGGCGTCGAGCTGGTCAGCCACCACGACCTCGTGCACAAACCCAATGCGCAAGGCTTCGGCCGCGCCAAAACGCTCTGCCGTGAGGAAGTAGCGGTGCGCAGCACGTGCGCCCATGGCACGGATCACATAAGGGCTGATGGTGGCGGGGATGAGCCCCAGCTTCACCTCGCTGAGGCAAAAGCCCGCCGTGTCCACGGCCACGGCCATGTCGCACGCGGCCACCAAGCCCATGCCACCGGCGTACACATCGCCCTGCACACGTGCCACCGTGGGCTTGGGGCACTCGTAGATCACCCGCAGCATCTCGGCCAACTTTCCCGCGTCGGCGACGTTCTCGTCGCGCGTGTAGTCGGCCATGCGGCGCATCCAGTTGAGGTTGGCACCGGCGCAGAAGGCCGGGCCTTCCGCGGCCAGCACCACGGCGCGCACATCGGCACGCCCTCCGACTTCCAGAAAGGCGGCGGTGATCTCGGCAATGACCTCATCGCTGAAGGCGTTGCGAATTTCAGGCTGCGTGAGCGTGATGCGCGCCACGGCGCCGGTCTGAGTGATGGAAAGGTTCTGGCTGCTCATGGCTTGGACGGGTTTTGCAGAAAGTAGACGAAGTCCAGCTCGGGACAGGGCTGGCCCAGCGCGGTTAATGCCGCAGTGATCTGACCCCGGTGGTGCGTTCCGTGGTTGAACACGTGCGCCAGCGTGGCCGCAAACGGCAGCGATGCCGCCGTGCCACGCATGGTGGTGTAGTCGAGCGTGCCGCTCCAGCGATCAGGCGAGAACGACGCAATCAGCGGTGCCCAGCGGGCCGCTCCTTCGCGCAGGCGGGCATCGAGTTGCGCGCGGTCGGGTTCCAGCTCGGCGTCCAGCGCCACCTTGGGCGAAATGCCTTCGGCAAAGCGCACGAACCACAGATGGTGCTCGCCCACCAGCAGGTGGTTGAGCGTGCCGTGGATGCTTTTGAAGAACAGGCCCACATCGCGCCGGTAGTCGTCCCCTGGTACCTCCGCCACTGCGTCGAGCAGCCGAGCAGTGGCCCACTGGTTGTAGCGTGCGAGTTGGGTGAAATGGTCGGTGGCGTTCATGGCGCGGTCGGGGTGCCCAGCACCCGTTTCCAGAAGGATTGCAGCGCGGCCAGCGACTGAACGCGCGCTGTGGGATTTCCGCCCTGGTGCACACCGTGGGCCGACGTGCCATTGGGCACATCGCCGCGCAGGCGCACGGGCGCAGTGCCATCAAAGCCGTGGTAGCTGCCTTCGTACACGTGCACCGTCACGTCGCTGCCAGCGCGGGCCTTCAGCGTGCCGGCCCAATCCACGCAGGGTTGGGCTGGGGTCCAGTCGTCCAGCGCACCCAGCTGCATCAGCAGCGGAACACTTTCTGCCACGGCCTGGTGTTTGAGCAACGGCCCGCAGCCGGGGTAGAAAACCGCCGCACCGGCCAGTGTCGGCTCGCCCTCGCGCGGGTGGGTGAGCCGCTGCACCAGCAAATTCAACGTGGTGGTGCCGCCGTTGGACCAGCCCATCACGCCGATGTGCCGCGCATCCACGCCGGGCTGCGCGGCCAGCCACACCAGGGCCGCGCGCGCGTCTTGCACGCGGTCGTTTACGTTCAGGCTGCGGTCGCTGTAGCGGGTCTGGCACACATCACGCAGCCCGCGCGATCCGAAACTGTCCGGCATCAGCACGGCATAGCCTGCGGCGTGCAGCGTTTCGGCCGTTTCACGGTAGCGGGAAGACAACACGCCCGCCTTGGCAAACAGGCCTCCACAGCCATGCAGCGCCAGAACGGCCGGCTGTACAGACGCATTGGCCTGCGCGGATGATGGCTGGGGCGCTGGCCACCAATGGGCACGCAGCACGGTACCGGAAGGCAAAGGCAACTCCACCTGGTGCAGCGCCGCAGGCTCTCCAGGGGGCGACTGGGCCCATGCGGCGCCAGTGCAGGCGCCAGCAAGCGCCAACGCGGCGAAGGCCTTGCGAGGAGAGAGATAGATGGCGAACGTCATGGCAGACAAGTCAACGCGCAACGGCGGCGGGGAACCCGTTCGCATCCAGAAACTCGGACACGGCGGGCTGCCACACCTGCGGGAAACGCGTGAAGAGGGAATGCCCGTCTTCGCCATGGGGCGGGAACTGCACAAAGCTCGCCTTGCCGCCCGCCTTGGTGAACGCAGCGTGCCACTGGCGCGGCAACTGGGGGCCGAAGTACATGTCATTTTCGGTGTAGATCCACAGCATAGGCACCTTGGCCTGCGCACCGTAGGCCTGAAAAGTGCGCTCCAGCGCAGGCTGCGAGCAGGGATTCTGGGGCCGGCCCTTGGGGTCGCCGCCACTGCCGCCTGCAAAGTTGATGGCCGCAACCACTCCGGGCGGATTCATCGCAGCCAGGGCCACCGTGCTGGCGCCACCGAACGACTGCCCGACCACCAGCACCCTGTCGGGTGCAACGTCCGGCCGCTGGCGCACGGCGTTCAGGGCGGCCAGGATTTGCACGGCTGCGGCGTCGAACCCTGGCGGGTAGTTGCGGTTGTTGCACGCCCCCGTGTCCTCCACGTCCTCGCCACCGCTCACGCCATAGCCCACGCGGGTCGGCACGGCCACCACAAAGCCACGGCGCAGCAGGTAGCGCGACGCATCGGTGTAGCGCGCCCGCCCCAGACTGGCCCGGCCTTGCGCATCCGGTGCGCGACCGTGGTTGATGAGTGCAATCGGCGCGGGCCGGGGGTTGGTGTCGTCGGACCAGACCGTCACGCGGATGTCTTGGGCGATCTGCTTGCCCCAGGGGTTTTTGACCTGCACGGGCACATCGATCTGCTCCTCCACCACCCGTGCATGCGCGACACCGGCCAGCACCGCCAACGCCACGCCCCAAGACAGTCCACAAGACACGCGCATCTCTGCAGCCCCTCACATGCGGAACAGGCCGAACTTGGTGTCTTCAATGGGCGCATTGCGCGTGGCGGCCAGGCCCAGCGCCAGCACACGGCGGGTGTCGGCGGGGTCGATCACACCGTCATCCCACAAGCGCGCAGTGGCGTAGTAGGGGTGGCCCTGGTCTTCGTAYTGMYGGCGGATSGGSGCCTTGAAGGCTTCYTCCTCYTCCWTGCTCCACTGGCCGCCCTTSMMTTCGATGCCGTCGCGCTTCACCGTGGCCAGCACRCYYGCGGCCTGCTCGCCGCCCATCACGCTGATGCGCGCGTTGGGCCACATCCASAGGAAGCGGGGCGAGTACGCGCGGCCGCACATGCCATAGTTGCCTGCGCCAAAGCTGCCGCCGATGATGATGGTGAACTTGGGCACGCTGGCCGTGGCAACGGCCGTCACCATCTTGGCGCCGTTGCGGGCGATGCCTTCGTTCTCGTACTTGCGGCCCACCATGAAGCCGGTGATGTTCTGCAGGAACACCAGCGGGATCTTGCGCTGGCAGCACAGCTCGATGAAGTGYGCRCCCTTSWGCGCCGAYTCGCTGAACAGGATGCCGTTGTTGGCGATGATGCCGACCATCATCCCTTCGATGCGTGCAAAGCCCGTGACCAGTGTGGTGCCGTAGCGCGCCTTGAACTCGTCGAGCTCGCTGCCGTCCACGATGCGCGCAATGATCTCGCGCACATCGAACGGCTTGCGCGTGTCCACGGGAATCACGCCGTACAGCTCGTCTGCTGCGAATTTAGGAGCTACCGGCGCATGATCTGCGGGCGCCTGCGGCTTGTTTTTATTCAAATTGCGCACTGCATTACGTGCCAGTTGCAGCGCGTGCATATCGTTCTGCGCCAGGTGGTCGGCCACACCCGACAGGCGGGTGTGCACGTCGCCGCCGCCCAGGTCTTCGGCCGTCACGACCTCGCCCGTCGCGGCCTTGACCAGCGGCGGGCCRCCCARRAAGATGGTGCCCTGGTTCTTSACGATGATSGACTCGTCRCTCATSGCCGGCACRTASGCRCCRCCTGCCGTGCACGAKCCCATGACCACSGCGATCTGCGMGATGCCCWKGGCGCTCATGTTGGCCTGGTTGWAGAAGATGCG
>NZ_JBGFFF010000015.1:0-48818 GCF_056175785.1 Acidovorax sp. LjRoot204 | reverse complement strand
TTACCTGGGCCGTGCGGCGCGCGACAACGTGCTGCACGCCGAACTCTTCTTCGACCCGCAAACCCACACCGCACGCGGCGTGGCGATGGAGACCGTCATCAACGGTCTGCACCGTGCCTGCCAGGATGCCCGCGCCGAACTCGGAATCAGCGCCACGCTGATCCTGTGCTTCCTGCGCCACCTGAGCGAGGAGTCGGCGTTCGAAACGCTGGAGCAGGCCATGCCGCTGCTCGACAAGATCGTGGGTGTGGGGCTGGACTCCAGCGAGCTGGGCCACCCGCCCGAGAAGTTTGCCCGCGTGTTCGCCCGCTGCCGCGAGCTGGGCCTGCACCTGGTGGCCCATGCGGGGGAGGAGGGGCCTCCCGCCTACATCTGGAGTGCGCTGGATGTGCTCAAGGTCGAGCGCATCGACCATGGCGTGCAGGCGGTACACGACGCTACCCTGATGCAGCGCCTGGCGCAAGACCGCATTGCGCTCACGGTGTGCCCGCTGTCCAACCAGAAGCTGTGCGTCTTCCCCAACCTTGCGGACCACAACCTCGGCAAGCTGCTCGATGCAGGGCTGGCTGCCACCGTGAATTCGGACGACCCTGCCTACTTTGGCGGCTACATCAACGAGAACTTCACCCAGGTGTTTGCGGCCACGGGGCTCACGGCCAAACATGCTTACCAGTTGGCTTTCAACAGTTTTGAAGCCAGCTTTGCAGGCAATGCTGACAAGCGGGTGTGGGAGCACAAGCTCAAGGAAGCGTTCGAGCGGTGCGTGGAGCACGACTACTGAGCTTCGGGTAGCGCGCGCAGTGGGCTTGGGAAATGGCGCCAGAGGGACTGTCGCCAGTGCGGCAGGGGCCTGATCTGGGTAAACCCTTAAAATAGTAAGTATTCGTTCGAATTGCGTCCGGTCCAGGCCCAAGGGGTGATCCACCACCATGGCCCTTACCCTGCGCTCCCTTGCGGAGTGCACGGGTGCCGTGTTGCCCCCTTTTTTGGAGCTTTCCATGTTTCTCAGTCAAATCTCCATTGGCAAGCGCCTGACCCTGGTGCTTGGCCTCATCCTGGCGCTGTTTTTTGCCAGCAGCGTGGTGGCCGTGGTCAAGCTCAGCCAGCTGGGCAGGGAGATCGACGCCATGGTCAACGACAACATCAAGACCGAGCGCGCTGGCTCGGACTGGCTGCGCCACACCACATCGGGCGTGCAGCGCGCGGCAGCCATCGCCAAGAGCAGCGACGCGAGCCTGATCCCCTACTTTGCGCCCGCCACGGCCGCGTCGATCCGCGACACCAACGAGCTGCAGAAATTCATCGAGTCCAAGATGGACACGCCGGAGAAGAAGCAGCTTTTTGCCAAGGTGGGTGACCTACGCAAAGACTACCTGGCGGCCCGCGAGGAAGTGAGCAAGTTCAAGCAGGCGGGCGATGCCGAGAACGCCAACAAGGTTTTCACCGAGCGGTTTGAGCCCACCTCCCGCAGCTATCTGGCGGGTGTGYAGCAGATGGTGGATGGCCAGCGCGCCGAGCTCGATGCGGCCGGCAAGCGCAGCGAAGAGCTGCGTGCCCAGACCACGCTGCTGCTGCAGATCTGCACCGGCGTGTCGCTGCTGCTGGGCGCCTTGCTGGCCTGGCTGCTGACCACCAGCATCACGCGTCCGCTGCGCAAGGCCGAGGCCATTGCAGAGACCATCGCCAACATGGACCTGACGGGTGCCCCCCAGGCGAGCTACGCCAATGACGAAACCGGCCACCTGCTGCGCGCGCTGGATGCCATGCGCAGCGCGCTGCACCGTTCGCTGCAGCAAGTGCGGGGCGTGGTGGACAGCATCTCCACCGCCAGCACCCAGATCGCGATTGGCAACCAGGACCTGAGCGCGCGCACTGAGCAGACAGCCAGCAGCTTGCAGGAGACCGCCAGCTCGATGGAAGAGCTGACCAGCACCGTGCGCCAGAGCGCCGATTCGGCCGTGCAGGCCAACCAGCTGGCCGTGTCGGCGGCGCAGGTGGCCCAGCGCGGTGGCGATGTGGTGGCACAGGTGGTGACCACCATGGACGAGATCAACACCAGCAGCAAGAAGATTGCCGACATCATCGGCACCATCGACGGCATCGCGTTCCAGACCAACATCCTGGCCCTCAACGCCGCCGTGGAAGCCGCCCGTGCGGGCGAGCAGGGCCGTGGCTTTGCCGTGGTGGCCAGCGAAGTGCGCTCGCTGGCCCAGCGTTCGGCCCAGGCGGCCAAGGAAATCAAGACGCTGATCGGCGTGTCGGTGGAGAAGGTTGAGTCGGGTGCTGCCCTGGTGCAGAACGCCGGCACCACCATGGGCGAGATCGTGAGCTCCGTGCGCCGCGTGACCGACATCATTGGCGAGATCAGCGCAGCCGCATCGGAGCAGAGCCAGGGCATTGGCCAGGTGAATGTGGCGGTGACCCAGCTGGACCAGATGACCCAGCAGAATGCTGCCCTGGTGGAAGAGTCCACCGCTGCCGCGGAAAGCCTGAAGGACCAGGCTTCGCGCTTGGCCGAAGTCGTCGGTGCCTTCCGCCTGGGCGCGGGCCCGCAGGCGCTGCGGCTGAATTGAAATTGATGGCGGGGCTCTGTGCGCTGCTGCAGCGCACGCCCACACTTGAATCCTGTTTTTAACCCGGCAGTCTTTGCAACACCGCTCCATGTAGTTTTCGCACAGTCTGACCTTCCAGGTGGCACCGTCGTCCTGCGGTGCTTCCGTTCCATTCCATCAGGGCCATGTAGAGGAACACCATGTACAAAAACCTCGCTGCCACGCTCGTGGCCGCCTGTTTTTTCTCCCCCGTTTTTTCCCAGACCACGTCCGCCAAGGGCAGCGTCGCCGGCCCGGTCAAAGCCGGTTTTGTCTATGTCTCACCCATCACCGAGGCAGGCTGGACGCGCCAGCATGACGAAGGCCGCAAGGCCGTCGAGGCCGCGCTGGGCAATCAGGTGAAGACCACCTTTGTCGAGAACGTGGCCGAAGGTGCCGATGCCGAACGCGTGATCCGCGACCTGGCTGCCACCGGCCACCAGATCATCTTCACCCCCAGCTTYGGCTACATGGAGCCCACACTCAAGGTGGCGCAGGACTATCCGCACGTGAAGTTCGARTCSATCACCGGCTACAAGACCRCSCCCAATGTSGCCACCGCCAATGCGCGCTACTACGARGGSCGYTAYCTCGCGGGCATTGCKGCMGGCCGCATGASSAAGACSRRCRTGGCMGGSTWCGTGGCSGGSTTTCCSATCCCCGAAGTGCTGCAGGGCATCAACGCCTTCACGCTGGGCATGCGCTCGGTCAACCCCAAGGCCACTGTCAAGGTGGTGTGGCTCAACGTATGGTTCGACCCGCCCAAGGAGCGGGATGCCGCCATGGCACTGTTCAACCAGGACGTGGATGTGATTGCTTTCCATACTGGCTCCACTGCCGTGATGGCGGCTGCGCAAGAGCGCGGCAAGATGGCCGTGGCCTATCACTCGGACATGCGCAAGACGGGCCCGGACGCGCAGATCGTGGCCGTGACGCACCAGTGGGGCAGCTACTACACCGAGCGCGTGCGCGCCGTGCAAAACGGCACCTGGAAAAGTGCCAATGTGTGGGGCGACGTGCGCGAGGGCATGATCCGCGTCGGTGACTTTGGCACCCGGGTGCCGGCGGCCGTCCAGCAGGAGGTGCTGAATGCCCAAAAGGCCGTGGGCGCGGGCAAGCTCCAGCCCTTCCGTGCGGGCAAAGTGCCGGTGCGCGACAACGAAGGGCAGGAGCGCATTGCTGCTGGCCAGGCACTGCCGGATGCCCAGATATTGCAGATGAACTGGCTGGTGGAAGGCGTGGTGGGCAAGGTGTCCCGCTGATCCTGCAGGGCATATCGCCCATCGTTTTCACTGGTCGGCGCTCCCCGAACCCCATAGCCACTATGGGGTGCTGCATATACAAACGGCGCCCCCTGCCGCTAAGCTTGGCGCCATGCCTGTTTACCGTTCCGCTCTTTTGCGTTTTGCCGACGATGGCAGCGCCCTCTATGACGAAGATGGCCTGCTGGCCGTTGGCCATGACGCTCAGGGYTGCCAGCGTGTGCTGGCGGCAGGCGCTTGGCAGACTCTCGCGCCGCAATTTGCCGGGGAGCCTGTGGTGCATCTGCCGGGGCGCATCCTGGCGCCGGGGTTTGTGGACATGCACATCCACTTCCCGCAGACGGACGTGATCGGCTCGCCAGCCGATGGCCTGCTGCCCTGGCTGGAGAACTACACCTTTCCCCACGAATCCCGATTTGTAGACCCCGGCTACAGCGCACAGGTGGCCGAATTTTTTGTGGCCGAGCTGCTGCGCAACGGCGTGACCACAGCCCTGGCGTTTTCGACCTCGCACCCCGCGTCGGTGGATGCCCTGTTCACCGAGGCCCAGCGCCAGCGGATGCGCCTCATCACCGGCAAGGTGCTGCAGGACCGCCACTCGCCCGATGGCGTTCGCGACGACACCGAGCAGAGCCTCATCGACACTGAGGCGCTGATCCGGCGCTGGCACGGCGTGGACCGCCTGGGGTATGCCATCACCCCGCGTTTTGCGCCCACCAGCACGCATGAACAATTGCGCGGCGCGGGCGAGCTGGCTGCGCGCTACCCCGATGTGTGGATCCAGTCCCACGTGGCCGAGAACCGCGACGAGATCCGCTGGGCGCGCGAGCTGTTCCCCGCCGCGCGCAGCTACCTGGGCGTGTACGACGACTTTGGCCTGATGCGCGAACGTGCGGTGTATGCGCACTGCATCCACTTCGATGACGACGACCGCGCGCTGATGCGTGACACCGGCGCGGTGGCGGCGGTCAGCCCCACCAGCAACCTCTTTCTGGGCAGCGGGTTTTTCGACTACGCCGGTGCCGACCGCGTGGGGTTTGGTTATGGCCTGGCCAGCGATGTGGGCGGAGGCACCAGCTTCAGCCCGTTCCACACCATGCTGGCCGCGTACTACGTGGGGCGTGAGGGCCAGACCAAGCAGGGCCTGAGTCTGTCACCCCAGCAACTGTGGTGGCAACACACGGCGGGCGCGGCCAGGGCGCTGGGCCTGGCGGGTGTGGTCGGCAATCTGCAGCCGGGCTGCGAGGCCGATTTTGTGGTGCTGAACCCCGAAGCCACGCCGCTTTTGGCGCGCAAGACCCGCCAGGCGCGCAACCTCGATGAGCTTTTGTTTGCGCTGATCGTGCTCGGCGACGACCGTGTGGTGCAGCAAACGGTGATTTCTCAAGCAAAATACGGCTCTAGCGCTTGATATTCATGCGCTACCAGCTACGTATTTAATAGCGCCCGGCAGTCCACCACTGAGCGGGCCACAGCGCAGGGAGTTCTGCTATGAGCATCAAGAGCGACAAATGGATCCGSCGCATGGCGGCCGAGCACGGAATGATCGAGCCCTTTGAGCCTGGCCAGGTTCGCGAGGTCGAAGGCCGCAAGATCATCAGCTAYGGCACCWSSAGCTACGGCTACGACATCCGSTGYGCGCCYGAATTCAAGGTKTTCACCAACATCCACAGCACSGTGGTSGACCCGAAGAACTTCGAYGARAAGAGCTTYGTCGAYWTSSASGGYGACWRCTGCATCATCCCGCCCAACAGCTTCGCGCTGGCSCGCACGGTCGARTACTTCCGCATCCCGCGCAAYGTGCTCACCATCTGCCTGGGCAAGAGCACCTATGCSCGCTGCGGCATCATCGTCAACGTGACGCCSTTCGAGCCCGARTGGGAAGGCTAYGTGACGCTSGARTTCAGCAACACCACGCCGCTGCCAGCGCGCATCTACGCAGGCGAGGGCTGCGCACAAGTGCTGTTCTTCGAGAGCGACAAGGACGACGTGTGCGAGGTCAGCTACCGAGACCGGGGCGGCAAGTACCAGGGCCAGGTGGGCGTGACACTGCCCAAGGCCTGACCACGCGCACATGGCGGGCGGTGGCAGGGGTTGTGTCCTACACGCGCCATGCGCCTTGGCTGAAATGCAAGCATCGGTAAGTTTTCTAGCATCGGTGACACGCCTCCCGGGAGATGGAGGCTGATGGAGTTTCACCATGCTGATGTCCGCTGCCGCCTCAACCTTGTTCTTTGCGCCCATCCGCGCTCTGGCGCCAGCGCTGGCCGATCCCGCTCCAGCCCCTGCGCCTTCTGTCATCCCGCCGCCCCGGCGCCCAGACGCTGCGCCGCATTCCGCCGACGCCGACTGCCAGGCACACCACACCTACTGGCCCTGTGAGTTGCTCAATGCCTTTGTGCTGCGCATGGCAGCTCACGGCCACTGCGTGAACATGTCGATGATGCTGGGCCACCGGCCCTATGCCCTGGAGCGATTGGCGTTGGCGGCTGGCGCTCCGGACGCTGGTCTGCAAGAGCTGTCGGCCCAGCTGCAGCCGTATTTTGAGGCGCCCGTGCTGCAAGCCGAAAGCCCGGAGCCACGGCCCGCAACACCGGGGGACGGCACCACTGTGGGCTCGGGCAGCCCTCACGCCTCCACGCAGACCCTGTTGCGTCCTTGGCCCTTGGCCTCGTAGAGCGCTGCATCGCCCCGACGCAGCATGGCGGCGCCGTTGTCGTCTGCGCTGCGCATGGTTGCGACACCTGCGCTGACGGTGATGGTTCCCACGACCGGGTTCTGTTGCTCTGCCATGGCGGTGACCAGGGCCTGCGCAATGGACTGGGCGCCCCCCAGGTCGGTGTCGGGCAGCAACGCCACGAACTCTTCTCCCCCCAGACGCGCCACCACATCAGAGCCGCGCAGGCGGGACTCCAGCGTGCGTGCCAGGCGCCGCAGGACCTCGTCTCCGGCTTCATGCCCGTAGGTGTCATTCACCCGCTTGAAGTGGTCCACGTCCACGGTGATCAGGCTCAGCGGACGGCTGCTGCGCCGCGCCAGCGCCACCGCAAAGGCCATTTGTGTCTCGAAGCCGCGCCGGTTCAGCAACCCGGTGAGGGCGTCGGTGCGCGCCTGCAGGTCCAGCGCGCGGTTCGCGGCCTCCAGCTCCAGCGTACGCAGGCGCACTTTTTCTTCCATCGCCTCGCGGGCGGCCAGCAGGCGGTGCGTCATGCGGCCCAGAGACTGAGACAGCTGTTGTACTTCGCGGCTGCTTTGCATGGTCGGAATGTCGCTGCCGGGGCGCCCGGCCTCCACCGCGCTGGCCGCGTCGGCCAGTGCATACAGGTCCACGCTCAGGCGCCGGGCGGCCAGCCAGGCCAGGGCGGATGCCAGCAGCGCGGCCGTCAGGCCAATCACCAGTGCCAGTTGCACGGTGTTGTCTGCCTCCGCGAAAGCCAGCTCCACAGGCTGGCGTGCCACGATGCGCCAGCCCAGATCGCTGGCCGCGTTGCGCGGTTGCAGCTGCGTGGCAGCGGTCAGGTAGCGCTTGCCATCCCTCCACCGGACCACGGTGGTCTGCGTGCGGTCGCCATCACGGTTGTTGTTGACACGGATGTCCTCGGGCAGTTGCTGCCCGGCGGACCGCATCACCTCGGTCTGTCCGCCAGGCGCAAAAATCAACTGGCCTTCGCGGTCAAAGATGAACAGTTCCAGCGCGCTTTCATCGGATGACGCAGGGGTCAGACTCTCCAGTACCTCGCGTGTCCACTGCCAGCTGCCGTGGATTCCCAGCACGCCCACCGTGGTGGGACCGATGCGTATGGGCGCTGCAAAGTCCACAAACCGGTGTGGTTCACCAGTGGCGGTGGGGGGCAGCAGGGACTCCAGCAGCTTGGCGGGGTGGACGTCGCCCACATGCACCCCTTCGAGTCCGTGTTGAAACCAGGGCCGCTGGGCCACGCTCTGGCCCACCAGCAGGCCGCGTGTGGCATTGCGCACCACGCCTTGCGCATCGGCCACACCGATCCAGATGTTGGTGGGCTGCATGGCCTGGCTGCGGGCCAGCATGTGCTGGGCCTCGGCGGAGTCGAGCCCCTTGGACCACACCACTTCGGCACTGGCCATCACCTCGGCCTCCAGGCTGCGCTGCATGAGGCCCAGGGCCAGGAGCTTGCCTGCGTTTTCGGCGACCACCTGCAAGGAACTGCCTGCATCGCGCTGAATGCGGTGCTTGAGCAACTCGCCAAACCCCAGCGACAGCAGCACTGACAGGGTCACGACCAGCGTGCCAAACACCAGCGCGATCTGCATGCGCAGGCTGTGGTCTGAAAAACGTGTGATGAGCATCATGCGGAAGGGTCTGCCAAGTGTGCGGTCGCGGCCGGTGCCGGGCTGGCGCGGCGCAGGGCCAGCCGGGCTGCTGCCAAGTCCCAGCCGGCCCAGCCGCAACTCTTGAACAGCACCGGGCCCGAACGCCGCTCAGGGGCTGCGGCACCGAGGCTCCGGACCATCTCACCCAGCGTCGGCAGCGCCGCCACATCCAGGCCTGCCTGCAGCAGGTCACCTGCCTCATGGAGTGCATCGCTGGTGTCCACCACGATGCGTCCGTGCCGCGCCACATGCTGGCAAAGGGCAGGGGCCAGCTCTGCCATGGCGGGCGTGAAAGCGCCCACGGCCGCCAAAAATGCGTCGGGCCGGGGCGGGGCGCTCAGCACCAGCGCGCTGGCCGTGGTGCAGGTCGCTATCAGCGGGCAGTGGGGCACGGCGGCATCGGCATCGGCCACCACCCGCACGTGGACGCCCAGTCCGCGCACCTGCGCTGCCAGGGCCTGGGCGCTGGTGCTGCTGCGCGAGGCAATCCACACCTCGCGCACGCCCAGGCCGTGGATGAATGCCTCGGCATGTGCCAGGCCCTGCACTCCTGCGCCGACGATGAGCAAAGGGCCCTGCGGCACCTGCGCCAGATGCCGGGCGGCCAGCAGAGAGACCGCGGCGGTACGCCGTGCGGTGACAGTGGGCCCGTCCAGCACCAGCCGACGCTCGCCCGTGGCGATGTCAAACACCACCACATCGCCCTGGATCGACGGGCGTCCTGTGCCCGCGTTGCCCGGGGTGAAGGTGATGAGCTTGGTCATGGCCACCGATTGATCCGTGGCGGGCATCACAAACAAGCTGCCGCCTTGCGCCAGCGGCAGCACGGCGCGTTGCGGCACCACGACTGTGGGGTCTTTGAGCAAGGCCGCTATTTCATCAGCCAGATCGGACCAGGGCAACCGCGCAGCGGTGGCTGCTGCATCCAGCACGCCCGAGGGGGCTGAAGAGGGGGCAAAAAGCATAGGCGGACTGTACACAGCATGCCGCTCTCGTGGGAGCGGAGAAGCCCTCACCTGTGCAGTGCCCAAGGTCAGCCAGCGTGTGATGCGCGCGGGATCAGGTTCGCCGTGGCTGCCATGCCCATCAATGCGTGGCTCCTGCCCGCAGCGCGATGTCCTGCGGCGTCAGCACCGCAGCCCACAGGGCGGCATGGATGCCGCGCACCATGTCGCGCAGGGGCAGATGGGGCTCGCCCTGACCACTGAGCCAGGGCACATGCACAAAACCGCCCCGTGCGCCCTCTGGGCCTATGCCTTGTGCCAGCAGATGCATCAGGCCGTACAGCACATGATTGCAGACAAAGGTGCCAGCGGTTTGCGACACCTCGCAGGGCACGCCTGCGCGTTGCACGGCGCGCAGCATGGCCTTGATGGGCAGGCTGGCGAAGTAGGCGGCAGGTCCGCCGGGTTGCACCGGGGTGTCTATGGGCTGTGCGCCACCGTTGTCGGGAATGCGCGCATCGTTGATGTTGATGCCGATGCGCTCGATGGACAGCGCTGCCCGACCGCCTGCCAAGCCCAGGCACAGCGTGAGGGCGGGCCGGTGTTCTTGCAACAGCGACTGCAGCCGCTGCAACGACTGCCCGAACACCGTGGGCAATTGCGCGGCCACCACCTGGTGTCCTGCGATGCGCTGCCCGTGCAGCGCTTGCGCAATGAGCCAGCTGGGGTTGTGCGCGCCACCACCAAACGGATCAAAACCAGTCAGAAGAATGGTGGGCCCGGCATGGGGCGCGCTGTGGTGTGCGGCAGATGTCATGAAAGGCAGGCAAAAGCGGGGTGGAACACATCGTAAATCGTCCGCGCCAGGGCGGCCCCGCGCGTAACATGCAGGCTTGGYCGCCCCATCTGGAGGGCGCTGGAGAGACGCAATGAAATGGGAAGGCAATCGCGAGTCCGACAACGTGGAAGACCGCCGTGACGAGGGCGGCGGTGGTGGGTCGCCGGTGTTTGGTGGGCGCAGCATCGGCATTGGCACCATCGTGATCGCGCTGGTGGGGGGGTGGGTGCTGGGCATCAACCCCTTGACTATCCTGGGGCTGCTCAGCGGCGGCGGCCCAGCGCCCCAGGTGCAGACGCAACCCCATGCTCCGGCCCACCGCCCACCAGCCGATGACACCATGGCACGTTTTGTGTCCACGGTGCTTGCCGACACGGAGGACGTGTGGGGCGAGGTGTTCCGCCAGGGCGGCGGGCGCTACCAGGACCCGCGGCTGGTGTTGTTCCGGGGCGCTACGCCCACCGCATGTGGTACGGGACAGGCAGCCATGGGGCCGTTTTACTGCCCCGSYGACMAGAAGGTCTACATCGACCTGGGTTTCTACGAGACTCTCAAGACCCGGCTGGGTGCCCCGGGCGACTTTGCCCAGGCCTACGTSATTGCCCATGAGGTSGGCCACCACGTGCAGAACCAGCTGGGCATCAGCGCCAAGGTGGACCAGATGCGGGGCCGTGTGAGCAAGGTGGAATACAACGCGCTGTCGGTGCGGCTGGAGCTGCAGGCCGACTGCTTTGCGGGGGTGTGGGCCCACCACGCCCAGAAGTCCCGCCAGATCCTGGAGCAGGGCGACGTGGAAGAAGCCATGAACGCCGCCGCCAAGATTGGTGACGATGCGCTGCAGCGGGCCAATGGCGGCGCGGTGGTGCCCGAGAGCTTCACGCATGGCACSAGCGMSCAGCGGCAGCGCTGGTTCAACAGCGGCCTGCAAAGTGGCAGTGTCAAGACCTGCGACACCTTTGCGGCGCGCAGCCTGTAGGCGCGCAATGCCCAGGGATTATTAGACCTTCTCCATGCCGCCGACCGCACCCGTGACTGCCTCGCTGCATCGCCGTGCCGGGCCTTCGGCGGGGGCTGAGGTTGGGCCCTCGGCGCCGCAGCCCTCGGGCGCAGCGGCGGCGTGGTCTGCGGCAGCGGTCACCGTACCCCACGCCGTGGGGCTGGGGCTGCTGGCATTTGCGCCGCTGGCGGGCGAACATTCGCTGGCCGCGCTGGCTTTGTGGTCGGCTGCATTGCCCGGCCTGCTGCTGACCCTGGCGACACCCCGTGCCGGGGTGGTGTATGCACCGACCACGGTGGTGGCCCTGCTGTTTGCCGCCGTGCTGGCGACTGCCCACGGTGCGGCCCCCAGCCTGGGCCTGAGCGCGCGCCAGGTGCTGGCGGTCAGCGGTGCCACGGTGGCTTTGGCCTTTGTGTTCCAGTGGCTGCTGGGGGTGTTGCGGCTGGCGTCGGTGGCGCGGTTTCTTCCCATATCGGTCACCCACGGGTTTGCAGCCGGTGTGGGCTTGTCGATGGTGGTGGGACAGGTGCGCAATGGCTTTGGTGCGGGTGCCGATGCGCTGTGGGACGCACGCACCGGCTGGCACCTGCTGGCTGCGCTGGCCGTGGTGGGGCTGGCCTGGGGGCTGCGCCGGCGCTGGCCCCGCATGCCAGGGCTGCTGTCGGCCGTGGCCCTGGTGGCACTGGCCGTGGCGCTGGCGGGGGTATGGGGTGTGGGGCTGGGCAGTGTGTTTGTGCCGGCCGTGCGGCCCAGCGTGTTTGCCTGGCCCATGCTGCCCGACTGGACGGGCATTCCCTGGATGGCCCTGGCCCGGCAGCAGGGCTCCGCTCTGGTGGTGCTGGCGGTGCTGATGGCGCTGGTCAACAGCCTGGAGATTCTGGTATTCAACCAGGAGTTGGAGCTGGACCATGGCCTGCGTGGCAATGCCAACCTGGCGCTGCGCCGCGAGAGTTTGCTGGGTGCGCTGTGTGGGCTGATGGGCATGATTCCCRCATCCACCAGCGCATCGCGTTCGCGCATTGTGCTGGCGCAGGCGGGGGCCTCGCGCGATGCCCCGCGCTGGCACGCCGCCATCATGCTGGGGGTGGCGGTCACCGGGGCGTGGTGGCTGCACTGGGTGCCCATGGCCTGTCTTGCCGGGGGGCTGGTGCTGGCGGGGCTGATGCAGGTGCCGGGCCTCATGTGGTCGTTGGGCTATGCCCGCCGGTCCCGGGTGACCTGGGCGCAAAGCTGGCTGGTGGCGCTGGTGTTTGCCGTGATGGGGGGCGTGGGGGCGCTGGTGGCTGGCCTGGTCGTGGCCACGTTTGTGCTGCTGCACGACTCTGCCGCCACGGTGCTGCGCCATGTGCGTCTGGATGGCGAGCTGCGCTCGCGGCGCTTGCGCCGTGCCGGGTCGGACAGCTGGCTGACGCCGCGCATGAACCAGGTGGCGGTGTTTGAACTGCAAGGCGTGATGTCTTTTGGCGTGGCTGCCCACCTGGCCGAGCAGGTGCGCATGCTGCTGCTGCCGCGCCATCGCTGGGTCATTCTGGACGCGGGCCGCGTGCCCGCGTGGGACAGCACGGCAATGGCCCAACTGCGAGCGCTGGTGCGCGATCTGGACCAGCAGGGCATCGCCGCGGCCGTGGCAGCCCTGGACCCCATGGCCGCCGAGCATGCGGGGGAGCATGTGCGCGCCTTTGCCGACCTGGACCGGGCGCTGGAATGGGCCGAGGTGGGCATCCTGTCGCAGCGACCTATCGAGCAACGCCCCGCGCACCCCGAGCGCGATGTGTTGGGCGAGGTGGGCGAGGGCGTGCCCAAGGCCGCCGCCGAGGCCTTGCAGGCGCTGCTGGTGTCCCAGGCTGTCCCGCCCCATGGCGTAGTGTTCCATGCGGGGGATACGGACCATGACCTCCTCGTGGTCAAGTCCGGCCACATCACGCTGGTCACCCAGTGGCCGCCCGACAAAGGCTTGCGCCTGGCCACCGTCGGTCCGGGCATGGCGTTTGGCGAAATGGCCTTCCTCAATGGTGCGGCCCGCAGTGCCTGCGCGGGTGCGGAACGTGGCCCGGCGCATCTGGTGCGTTTGTCGCGCGCACATTTTGATGCCTGGGCAAGGCAGTACCCCGAGGCGGCCCTCACAGTGATGAACAACCTGGCCCAGATTGGCGCCCGGCGCTTGGCGGTGACCACGCGGCAGCTGCGGGCGGTGCTGGAGTAGCAGGGCAGGGCATCGGGTGTCGGAGTGCGGCTGTCCCAAGGTCCCACAAGGCGAATGAAGGGCCCTTGATTTCTATAATCAAAGGCTTCCCGACACCGCCTGGCAACCTCTCCTTGCCAACCCCATGGAATCCACCCCCTCGTCCTCTGCCGCAGATGCCCCCGTGGCCACCACCCCTTTTGAATGGATCGGCGGCGAAGAACGCGTGCGCRCCTTGACCGAGCGCTTCTATGACCTGATGGACCTGGAGCCCGGCTACACCGAGCTGCGTGCCGCCCATGGCAACGACCTCGGCCAGGCGCGGCAAAAGCTGTTCATGTTTTTGTGCGGATGGCTGGGTGGGCCGTCGTACTACACCGACCAGTTTGGCCACCCGCGCCTGCGCGCGCGCCACATGCCGTTTGCCATCGGCATCAAGGAGCGCGACCAATGGGTGGCCTGCATGGACCAGGCCATGGGCGAGACCGGCGTGCCCTCCGACCTGCGCGTGCGGCTGAAGGAAAGCTTCATGGGCACGGCGGACTGGATGCGCAACAAAGGGGTGTAGCCCGCCCGCGAGGTGGTGCCCGTTTGCGCCGTTGAATGGCGCCCTGGTATGTTTCCTGGGAGCCGCCTCCACAGGCTCTAAGATGCTCCCTCCAACAAATACAGGAGGTGGGGTATGTCGGCAACCGCATGGGTCGTGGTCGTTGTGCTGGTCGCGTTGGGCTTGTGGGCGGTGGCGGTCTATAACCGGCTGGTGCAGTTGCGCAACCGCATTGCCAATGCGTTTGGCCAGATCGACGTGCAGCTCAAGCGCCGTTATGACCTGATCCCCAACCTGGTAGAGGTGGCGCGTGGCTATCTGGCGCACGAGGCCGCCACGCTGGAAGCCGTGATCAAGGCCCGCAGCCAGGCGCAGGGCGCGGCTGCAGCGGTGCGTGCCGCACCGCAAAGCGCCAGCGCCATGGGCGCGCTGGCGGCGGCAGAGGGTGTACTCGGCGGCAGCTTGGGCCGCCTGATGGTGGTGGCCGAGAGTTACCCTGAACTCAAGGCCGACGCCTCCATGCAGTCGCTGTCCGAAGAGATCACCAGCACCGAAAACCGCCTGGGGTTTGCACGTCAGGCCTACAACGACCAGGCGCTGGAGTTCAACGACGCGGCGGCGCAGTTCCCGGACCTCATCGTCGCGCGCCTGCTGGGTTTTGCGCCCGCGCCCATGCTGGCATCCACGCAGTCCGATGAAGAGCGCGCCGCGCCCCGGGTGAAGTTCTGACCCTTCCGCTTCCATTCGCATGAAGTTCTGGGATCACCAGCACAACGCGCGCAGCGAGACGCGCCGCCTGCTGCTGGGTTTTGCCTTCGCTGTGGTCGTTCTGGTAGCGGCTGTGCACGCTGCCCTGGCGTTGGCCTGGTGGCTGATGGTGGCGGTGCTGCCCGTGCACTTGCCCTTTCCACAAGGTTTTCTGGCCGCCAATGTGGGTGTCTCGCTGATGCTGGTGCTGGGCGGCTGGTGGGTGGAGACGTCCAACTTGCGCGCAGGCGGTGTCAAGCTGGCGCAGCGTGTGGGCGCGCGCGAGTTGCGCCCGTCGCTGTCGCACGCCGAGCAGCGGCTGTCCAACATCGTGGACGAGCTGTGCATTGCCGCGCACATGCCGCGCCCGCAGATCATGGTCATGCCGCGCACCGATGCCATCAATGCGTTCGCTGCCGGGTGGGACGAGAGCGACGCCGTCATTGCCGTGACGCAGGGTGCCCTGGACTACCTCACCCGCGAAGAGATGCAGGGCATGGTGGCGCACGAGCTGAGCCATCTGCATGAGGGCGACACCCGCCTGAAGATGCGCCTGGCGGGCATGGTGTTCGGGCTGGAGCTGGTCTACAACTTTGGCGACACGATGCGCGAGCGTCGGGGCCTGGCCTGGTGGTTCGGGTCGGCCATCATGGTGGCGGGCTTTGCGGGCTGGCTCACCGGCCGCATGCTCAAGGCCGCCGTATCACGCCAGCGCGAATACCTAGCCGACGCACGCGCGGTGCAATGGACCCGCAGCCGCGATGGCCTGGGTGGCGTACTGCGCAAGGTCATGGCCCAGCGTCGTGACACCCTGGCCGGGTATGCCGAGAACCCCGTCCACACCGGCCTGGCCCACCCGGCCGTGCAACACATGCTGCTGGTGGATGTACCCGGCCGCAGCCGCATGGAGCGCTGGCTGGATACCCACCCCACGCTCGACGACCGCGTGCAGCGCGTGTATGGCCGCCGCATGCAGCCTTTGCCCGCCGTGCCCGTACATGCAGGGCATGAATCGGCGCGGCGTGACGAGGGTGGGGCGCCCGGCACCGTGTCGATCGCCTCGCTGGTAGACCCTTTTGCGCGCTTCATGTAGCCCGCTGCGAAGGCCGCAGTTTTTTCAGGAGACCCATGTCCATGTCACGCGACGCGAGATTTCAGGAACAAGCCCAGGCACTGCGCTACAGCTTTGAGGGCGAGATCAAGATTGGTGGCAACTATGTGCCGCTGGTGCGTGACGGCCACCACATCTACCTGAGCGGGCAGATCCCGCGCGTGGGCGACACGGTGGTGGTCACGGGCGCTGCCGGGGCGGTCGCCACGCTGGCCGATGCGCAAAAAGCAGCGAAGGTGTGTGTGATGCGGGCGCTGGCCCTGCTGCAGCGCTCGCTGGGTTCGCTCGATGCCGTGCAATCCATTTTGCGCATCACCGTGTACGTGCAGTCGGCGCCTGCCTTCACGCAGCAAAGCGAGGTGGCCGACGGTGCCTCCGAGGTGCTGTTTGCCGTGCTGGGCGAGGCTGGTGCCCACACCCGCACCTCGGTGGGTGTGCTACAGCTGCCCAAGAACGCGACGGTGGAGGTGGACTTGATCGCGTCGGTGGCGCCATGACGACGCCTGCTGCTGTGCACCGAGGCAGTTGCCTGTGCGGTGGCGTGCGTTACGAAACCACGGCGCCATTGCAGGGTGCATCGCACTGCCGCTGCTCGATGTGCCGCAAGGCGCATGGTGCGGCGTTTGGCAGCTATGGCAGCGTGTTGCGTGTGCACCATCGCTTCGTGTCTGGTCAAGGGCTGACGCGCACCTACCGGTCTTCGCCCCCGGTCACGCGCACGTTTTGCTCGGTGTGTGGCTCGCCCTTGCTGTGGCACAGCGAAGGCCCCTATAGCGAGTGGGTGGCCGTGCCGCTGGGTACCTTGGACACCGCCTACGAGACCCCGCCCCAAAAGCACATCCATGTGGCCTCCAAAGCCGCATGGGTAGTGATCTGTGATGGTTTTCGGCAAGAGGCCGAAGGATAGATCGGTACCCCATGGCAGCACCGTTGAACGCTCACCCCCGTTTTAATGTTTTCGGTCGCATCGTCGAAGTGCGCCGCGAAGGTGCGCTGTGGCAGGCCTACCGAGTGGGCG
This sequence comes from Acidovorax sp. LjRoot204, assembly GCF_056175785.1. NCBI lineage: Bacteria > Pseudomonadati > Pseudomonadota > Betaproteobacteria > Burkholderiales > Comamonadaceae > Acidovorax > Acidovorax sp. LjRoot204. Next base: position 32,231 of record NZ_JBGFFF010000015.1, on the reverse strand, counting down.
CAGATGGCAAGCGCTCGCAGTCGGGCTTTGTGATCCCCGACTTTGTCGAAGAGCATGAGCTGGCACAGTTTCTGGAAGACCTGTTCCACGAAAGCGCCTCGCCGCACAACGGCGACGTGTACCGTATCGATTGAGTCGCTGCAAGGCGCACTGACCGCAGCACGAGACACAAGTGTTGCGGCCACGTTGCCACGTCACACCGCTGTCAAACCTGGCCCAGACACTCGGTCCCTTGTTTCAATTCGGGACTGTTCATGTCTGAACGCACTCTGGGCTTTCTGATTTCTCCTTCGCATGTTTCACGCCGCATGGCTGCATGGGGCATGGTGGCGCTGGCCGCGTCGCTGGCTGCCTGCGGCGGCAGTAGCGACAACGCCAGCAGCAACGCGGGCGCCACGGCCACGCTGGCCGTGCTGGAGACCACCGACCTGCACTTCAACGTGCGCAGCTACGACTACTTCAAGCTGGCCGAAGACAAAAGCTACGGCTTTGAGCGCACGGCCACGCTGGTGCGCGCGGCCCGCAAGGAGTTTGCCAACACGCTGCTGGTGGACAACGGTGACACCATCCAGGGCACCGCACTGGCCGACTACGAGGCCAGCATCAGCCCTATCCCGTGCACGCAGCAGCTGTCCATGTACAAGGCCATGGGCGCGCTGGGCTTTGATGCGGGCACGCTGGGCAACCACGAGTTCAACTACGGCCTGCCCTTCCTGAACCAGGTGCTGGGCGGCGGGCTGGATGTGGACGGCGTGGACCCCTCCAAGAAGTGCGCAGGCTCTGGCTACCCCGCCGTGCTGGCCAACGTGTACAGCAATAAGACCAAGAAGCCGCTGGTGCAGCCCTACACGCTGCTGGAGCGCACGCTGGTGGCCAAGGGTACGGATGGCAAGGAGGTGAAGCTGCCGATCAAGATCGGCGTGATCGGCTTTACCACCCCCGGCATCATGAACTGGGACAAGCGCTACCTGGAAGGCAAGGTCTACACCGAAGGCGCCGTGGAATCCGCCAACAAGTACGTGCCCGAGCTGCGTGCCAAGGGGGCTGACATCGTGGTGGCCTTGTTGCACGGCGGGCTCGACAGTGCCGCCTACTCGGCCACCATGGAGAACCCGGGCCTGTACCTGTCGAAGGTGGCAGGTATCGACGCGATGGTGATGGGCCACCAGCATGGCGTGTTCCCCGACACGGCCGCCACGCCCAGCTTCAACCTGGCCGGCGTGGACCACAAGGCGGGCACCATCAACGGCGTGCCTGCCGTCATGGCCAGCTCCTGGGGCAAGGCCCTGGGTGTGGTGCAGCTGGCGCTGCAATGGGACGGCAGCAAGTGGGTGGTCAACAAGTCCGCCAGCAAGAGCGAGCTGCGCAACATCCAGAACAAGAATGCCGCAGGCGCCACGGTGACCGTGGACGCCGACCCCGCCATCGCCCCGCTGATCGAGACCCAGCACCAGGCCGCGATCCAGTACGTGAAGACGCCTATCGGCCAGACCGACTTCCGCATGAGCACGCTGTTTGCCGACGTGGGCGACCCGGGCGCGATCCAGATCGTGAACCAGGCACAGCAGGCCTACGTGGCGGCTTACATCAAGGCCAGCCTGCCGCAGTATGCGCAGCTGCCGGTGCTGTCCGTGAGTGCGCCGTTCAAGAGCGGCTTCCAGGGCGGGGCCGACTACACCGACGTGGCCGTGGGCCCGCTGGCCATCAACAACGCGGCCGACCTGTACCTGTACCCCAACACCGTCTACGCGGTGAAGGTCAACGGTGGCGACATCAAGAACTGGCTCGAAGCCGCTGCCAAGCGCTTCAACCAGATCGACCCCGCCAAGACCACCGAGCAGCAGCTCATCAGCACCTTCCCTGGGTACAACTTCGACATGTTCACTACGGCCGACATGCAGTACGAGATCGACGTGACCCAGCCCGTGGGCAGCCGCATCAAGAACCTGACGTATCTGGGCAAGCCCATCGATGTGGCGCAGGAGTTCGTGATCGCCACCAACAACTACCGCGCCACCAGCGGCAAGAGCTTCATCGACAAGCTCGACGGCTCGGGCACCATCTGGGCCTCGCCCGACGCCAACCGCGACGTGGTGATCGACTACATCCGCAAGAACCCGGCAGTGACCCGCGCGGCCAACGGCGCTGCCAAGAGCTGGCGCTTTGCCAAGGCCACGGTGGCGGGTCCGGTGGTGTTCAGCTCGGGCGCCAATGCCCTCAGCGTGGCGCAGGCGGCCGGGTTGGGCAACGTGTCGCTGCTGGCGGCCGATGATGGCTCGGGCAAGGGCACGTCAAAGTACGGCGTGGACCTGTCCAAGTAGTCGTCCCCCTCCTGTTACGGAGGCCGTGGCGGTGCATGCGTTCGCAGCGCCGCTACGGAGCAGCCTGCTGTAGGGCGCTGAAATGCTCTGCTTTTGATAGCTGCAAGCGCATATGAATGTAGCGCTTGCAGCTATTTTTTCATGAGTTTTTGCGTAGAACGGGTTGCAGCAGCACCACGAGCGCCCCTGCGCCCCCATCCATGGGCCGCGCCTGTACGAAGGCCAGCACCTCGTTCTTCTGCACCAGCCAGCGTTGCACGCGGCCTTTGAGCACGGGGCTTTTGCCGGGCGAGCCCAACCCCTTGCCATGCACCACGCGCACGCAGCGCAGGCCCGTCTTGTGGGCATGACGGATGAAGTCGCCCAGCGCTTCGCGCGCCTCGTCCACGCGCAGGCCATGCAGGTCCAGCTGGCGCTGGATGCTCCAGTGGCCAGAGCGCAGGCGGCGCGTCACTTCCACACCAATGCCTGGGCGGCGAAAGCTCAACTGGTCGTCGGTGTCGAGCAGGGTGCTCACGTCGAAGTCATCGCTGATGGATTCAAGCAGCACCCGTTCCTCGTCCAGCCAGTGCTGCACCGGCAGCGGCGGCGGCTGGTGGCGGCGCAGACGCGCCACATTCGGGTTGCGCAGTGGGGTGACGGGGCCCACGCTGCGGCTGAAGAGGTGGCGCTCGGCCTCGGCCCGGGCGGCGGCTTCGCGCCGGGCTTTGTCTTCGGCCTCGCGGCGCTCTTGGTCTTCGCGCAGGCGGCGGGCCACGGTGGCCAGGTCCTGCWGTTGGGTGATGCGTTCGCCCGCGCGGCGCGGGGCCGGGGGGGCGCGGCGGCGGGGTGGTGCTGGGTTGTCTGCGGCCGCGGGCGCGGCGGGGGCGTGGCGTAGCGGGCGCATCGCCGCCTTGGCAGCCGCTTTTTTGTCGACCAGCCCTGCGCGCCGGGTGGACCGGGGCGCGGTGGGGGCCGGTGCGGGAGCGGTGGTTTCCATAGGCGCCGCTTTACCTGGAGCAGCGTACGCAGCACGTGCCAGCGCCGCTTGCAGGGCCGTGGGTAGCGGGGGTGGCGCGGGGGCTGGGGCGGTCACATCAGGCCCTTTTCTGCCATCGACAGCGCCTGGCCCGGCGCCACGATCACATGGTCGAGCACGCGCACGTCCACCAGGGCCAGTGTGGTCTTCAGGGTCTGGGTCAGCGCCTCGTCGGCGCGGCTGGGTTGCACGCTGCCGCTSGGRTGGTTGTGSGCCAGCACCACRGCSGCCGCCTGGTGGTGCAGSGCGCGCAKSACCACYTCGCGCGGGTACACACTGGTCTGCGTGAGCGTGCCGCGAAACAGCTCCTCCAGGGCCAACAGGCGGTTTTGCGCATCGACAAACAGCACCGCAAACACCTCGTGTCCCTTGGCGGCCAGGTGCAGTTGCAAATAGTGCTTGACGGTATCGGGCGAGTCGAACACCTCGCGTTCGCGCAACTGCTGGGCCAGGGCGCGGCGGGCCAGCTCCAGCACCGCCACCAGCTCGGCGCGTTTGGCGGGGCCCAGGCCCTTGATGCGTTCCAGGTCGGCCGCGCTGGTGTGCAACAGCCCGGCAATGCCGCCAAAGCCGCCGGTGACGGCGCCCGTCTCTGGGTCGATGCCGGGCGGGTCCAGCAGCTCCTGCGCCATCTGCAGCACGCCCTTGCCCACGATGCCGGTGCGCAGCAGGATGGCCAGCAGCTCGGCATCGGCCAGGGCGGCGGGGCCTCGTGCCAGCAGTTTTTCGCGGGGCTGGGCGTCGGCGGGCAGGTCTTTGATGGCCATGGAAGAGGAGGTGGGACGCGCCAGCAGCGGTGGCTGCGGTAGGGGTTTGCCCGGTTTTCTACAATCGCGGCAGTTTATCGGGACTCTCATGACCTCTATTTCCACCTCCCTTCCCACTGTTCAGCCGGGCTCCTTCCTCACGCTGCACTACCGCCTGGCCGGCCCGGCGGGGGATGTGATCAACACTTTTACCGACAAACCCGCCACCCTGTCGCTGGGCACGGGCGAGCTGTCGCCCGCCATGGAACAGCGCCTGCTAGGCCTGGCCGAGGGCACGCGCACCACCTTCGAGCTGCCTGCGGGTGAGGCCTTTGGCGAGCGCAACCCCGACATGCAACAGTGGGTGGCGCGCAAGCTGATGAACGAACTGGGCGACCCCGACGAGAAATACAACGTGGGCGATGTGGTGCAGTTCCCCACGCCCGACGGCCAGGGTAGCTACGCGGGGGCCGTGATGCAGGTGCGTGACGACGGCGCCGTGCTGTTCGACTTCAACCACCCGCTGGCGGGCCAGCCCGTGACCTTTGAAGTGCAGCTGATCGGGATCCTGTGATGCTGGCGCCGAAAGAAATCCTGCTGGCCGAGCCGCGTGGCTTTTGCGCCGGTGTGGACCGCGCCATCGAGATCGTGGAGCGCGCCATTCAGAAGTTTGGCGCCCCCATCTATGTGCGCCACGAAATCGTGCACAACACTTACGTGGTGAACGACCTCAAGGCCAAGGGCGCGATCTTCATCGAAGAGCTGTCGGACGTGCCCCCGGGGGCCACGCTGGTCTTCAGCGCCCACGGCGTGAGCAAGGCGGTGCAGCAAGAGGCCGAGGCGCGTGGCTTCAGCATTTTTGACGCCACCTGCCCGCTGGTGACCAAGGTACACGTTGAAGTGGCTAAGCTCGCCAAAGAGGGCTACGAGTTCATCATGATCGGCCACAAGGGCCACCCCGAGGTGGAGGGCACCATGGGCCAGCTGGACCACGGCATCCACCTGGTGGAAGACGTGGAAGACGTGGCGCGCGTGCAGCCTGCGCAGACCGAAAAGCTGGCCGTGGTCACACAGACCACGCTCTCGGTGGACGATGCGGCCGAAATCTCTGCCGCCGTTCGCGCGCGCTTCCCCAGTGTGCGCGAGCCCAAACAGCAGGACATCTGCTACGCCACGCAGAACCGGCAGGACGCCGTCAAGGTGCTGAGCCCGCAGGTTGACGTGGTGATCGTGGTGGGCAGCCCCACCAGCTCCAACAGCAACCGCCTGCGCGAGCTGGCCGCCAAGCTGGGCACCACCGCCTACATGGTGGACAGTGCGGACGAGCTGCAGGGCGAGTGGTTCAAGGGCCGTTCGCGCGTGGGGCTCACTGCGGGTGCCTCCGCGCCTGAAATCCTGGTGCAGCAGGTCATCGACCGCATCAAGGCGCTGGGCGCTGTGTCGGTCCGCACCATGGCGGGCATCGAGGAAACCATCAAGTTCCCGCTGCCCAAGGGGCTCAAGATCGACGCGGCCACGGGGCTGGAGATTCGTGAGCGCACGCCAGAGACAGGTCCATCGGCCCACTGACGGTGGCGTGAAGGGCCGCCGGTGATCGTGCAAGGGCGCCAACAGGCGCCCTTTTTATTCACTCCTGAATTGATAGCGGCTGGCGCATATTCTTCTAGCGCCAGCGGCCATTTTTATTCAAATATTTCCTTACAAGGGCACGGCGGGCCCGCTCCACAGGTCCAGTGGTGGGTCGGCTGCCACGGCGCGCAGGATGTCGGTGCGCGAGATAAAGCCCGACAGCACGCCCGCCTCGTCCGTCACCGGCAGGCCGGGCAGGCCCGTGTCCAGCAGCACGGCAGCCACGCGGCGCAGCTCGGTGTCAGGGGACACCGTGGGCACGGGGCTCACCATCACCTCGGCCACCGGGCGGCGGGCCAGGTCGATGGCCTGCTTGACGGCGCCGGGCTCGGGCAGCAGGTCCAGTGGCGCCATGTCGGCCCTCAGCAGCAGTCCGATCACACGGCCCAGCACATCGACGACGGGCGCCTGCGCCACTTTGTGCTCGGCCAGGGTCTGCCAGGCATCGTTCACACGCACGTCCGGCGCCACACTCACGCCGCCGGTGGTCATCACATCGCCCACCTTGGTCAACGGCTGGCGGGTGCTGGCCTGGGGGCCTTGCTCGGTCTGTGCGTAGGCGCTCACCGCGTCGTGCATGCGCAGGTTGACGATGGCCGCAGGCGCAGCAGCGTTGGTGTCGGCCGCAGTGGGGCGGGGCGGGGCCGTGAAGACGGGCCCTGGCTGGCCATCTTGTGCGTCCATGGCCCGCGTGCGCAGGGCCTGCGGGCGCTGCACGCTGCGCACCGCAGAAATACGTGCCAGGTTTTCGGGGCCGCCCCGGTACATCTGGCCTGACGGGCCGAACACAAAGAACATGGTTTTTCTCCTGCGCGCAGGCCGGCCAGCGCGGTGGGGTGGGGATTGCTCTGCCCATGTTATCGGCAGTTGCGCGGCGCGCGTGCAGTCAGCGTTGTGTCTGCATGTTGCGGGCAGCCCCTACACTGCCCCCTTCTTTTGACACCATCTGCCATTCGGAGCCCCTGCATGATCGACCGCGCCGCCATTGCCGCTGCCCGCCGCCAACTGGCCACCCAGCCCGACTTTCTGCGCACCACGCCGCTGATGCGCCTGTCCGGCAAGTCCTTGGGCGTGGACTGTGCAGAGGTCTGGCTCAAGCTGGAGCATTTGCAGGTGGGCGGCAGCTTCAAGGCGCGGGGCATGTTGTACCGCCTGCTGGCCAACCCGGTGCCCGAGAGCGGCGTGATCATTGCCTCCGGCGGCAACGCCGGCATTGCCGTGGCGGCGGCCGCCCAGGCCCTGGGGGTGCGCTGCGAGGTCTTTGTGCCCGAGGTCTCGCCCGAGGCCAAACGTGCCCGCCTGCGCGCGCTGGGGGCCGAGGTGGTCGTCACTGGCGCCGCATATTCCGAAGCCTTTGAAGCCTGCGTGGCCCGTCAGAAGGCCACGGGTGCGCTGCAGGCCCATGCCTACGACCAGCCCGAAGTGGTAGCGGGTGCGGGCACGCTGGCGCTGGAGATGGAAGAGCAGGGTGGCCGTCTGCCCGACACGGTGCTGGTCAGCGTGGGTGGTGGCGGCCTCATTGGCGGTGTGGCCGCGTGGGTGGAAAGCCGCGCCCATGTGGTCGCACTGGAGCCCGAACGCGCGCCTACGCTGCACGCCGCGCGGGCTGCGGGCCAGCCGGTGGATGTGGATGTGGGCGGCGTGGCCGCTGACTCGCTGGGCGCGAAGCGCATCGGCGCCATTGGCTGGGAGGTGAGCCAGCGCCATGTGCACGATGCACTGCTGCTGTCCGATGACGCCATCCGCGCGGCCCAGCTGTGGCTGTGGAAGGAGTTGAAACTGGCTGTGGAACCCGCCGCCGCGTTGGGCCTGGCCGCACTGCAAACCGGCGCCTACAAGCCCCAGCCACAAGAAACGGTAGCCCTGATTCTCTGCGGCGCCAACTTTGATCCGGCAAATCTATAGCCCCCTGGGCCGCTGCGCGTCTYCCCCCTCAAGGGGGACGCCCCCAGCGCGGTGGGGCGGCCCTTGCGCGGGGGCACTGATCTAGTGCGTGCCAGTTGCCAGGGCTCTGCACGACAGCTGTGCCGTTGCTCTGAACTTGGCTTTTCTGCCAGCCCTCTAAAATCGACCCCATGCTTGACATTCTTCTCCTCCGCAAAGACCTCGACACCGCCATCGCGCGGCTGGAAACCCGCAAAAAGCCCCAGGCCTTCCTGGATGTCTCCGCTTTCCAGGCCCTGGAGTCCGAGCGCAAGACGCTGCAGACCCGAACCGAAGAGCTGCAGGCCCAGCGCAACCAGCTGTCCAAGCAGGTCGGCATGCTGATGAGCCGGGGTGACAAGGACGGCGCCGAAGCCGTCAAGGCCCAGGTGGCCGCAGGCAAGGTGGAGCTGGAGCAATCCGCCGCGCGCCTGGATCAGATCCAATCCGAACTGTTGGCCATGTTGGTGGCCGTGCCCAACTTGCCGCACGAGTCCGTGCCGGTGGGCAGCGACGAAGCTGGCAATGTGGAAGTGCGCCGCTGGGGCGCGCCTGCCAATTTCGATTTCGAGGTGAAAGATCATGTCGATGTCGGCACCCCGCTGGGCCTCGATTTCGACATGGGCGTCAAGCTGTCGGGTTCGCGCTTCACCGTGATGAAGGGCCCCATCGCCCGCCTGCACCGCGCATTGAGCCAGTTCATGCTGGACGTGCAGACGCAAGAGCACGGCTACACCGAGTGCTACGTGCCCTAYRYCGTSAACGCCGMCWCGCTCAAGGGCACMGGCCAGYTGCCCAAGTTCGAAGGCGACCTGTTCGCTGCCAAGAAGGGCGGCCAAGAKGGCGAGCCCGYGCCCGACMAYGCGGCCCTCTACCTCATYCCCACCAGCGAAGTGCCGCTSACCAACTTYGTGCGCGACGWGGTGGTGGCCGAGKCCGATCTGCCSATCAAGCTCACGGCCCACACGCCATGCTTCCGCTCTGAAGCGGGCAGCTACGGCCGTGACACGCGCGGCATGATCCGCCAGCACCAGTTCGACAAGGTCGAGATGGTGCAGATCGTGCACCCCGACAAGAGCTACGAAGCGCTGGAGGAAATGACCCGCCACGCAGAAGCCGTGCTGCAAAAGCTGGGCCTGCCCTACCGCGTGATGAGCCTGTGCACCGGCGACATGGGCTTTGGCGCCGCCAAGACCTACGACCTGGAAGTGTGGCTGCCCGCGCAGAACACCTACCGCGAGATCAGCTCGGTGAGCAACTGCGAAGCCTTCCAGGCGCGCCGCCTGCAAGCCCGCTTCAAGAATGCCCAAGGCAAGAACGAGCTGCTGCACACTCTGAACGGCTCGGGTCTGGCCGTGGGCCGCACGCTGGTGGCAGTGCTCGAAAACTACCAGCAGGCCGACGGCAGCGTGACGGTGCCTGAGGTGCTGCGCCCTTACCTGGGCGGCACCGCTGTGCTCAAGCCCTGAAAATCTGGCTATAATCGAAAGCTTCGACACATAGGAGAGGTGGCAGAGTGGTCGAATGTACCTGACTCGAAATCAGGCGTAGTGGCAACACTACCGTGGGTTCGAATCCCACCCTCTCCGCCAGCATCAAGGCCCTGTAGCTATCTAATCAATAGCACGGGGCCTTTTTCTTTGGGTCCGTTAGAACAATTCAGGCAGCTCGCTGGCCCGCTTCGCATGCTTCAGGTGAAGCGGCTCGCAGATTCGCCATGGTGTTCGTATCGCTGTGCGGGCGTAGGAGGGGTAAGGTATTCGTTGCAATGCATGGCCGCGTTCCGCGCAGCGCCAGAATACGGGTAGCGCGCCCCGCGCCTGATGCCACGAAAGAACCTCGCATGCTTCCTGAGACCCTGACGACATCCCCCATCCGCCTGACCCAGTACAGCCACGGCGCAGGCTGTGGCTGCAAGATCAGCCCCAAGGTGCTGGACGTGATCCTGGCGGGCAGTGGGGCGCAGCACCTGGACCCCCGGCTCTGGGTGGGCAACACCTCGCGGGACGATGCGGCGGTGTATGCCCTGGATGCCGAGCGCGGCGTGGTATCCACCACCGATTTCTTCATGCCCATCGTGGATGACCCGTACGACTTCGGGCGCATTGCTGCCACCAATGCGATCAGCGACATCTACGCAATGGGTGCCGATCCGCTGATGGCCATTGCCATCCTGGGGTGGCCGGTGAATGTGCTGTCGCCCGAGGTGGCGCGTGAGGTGGTGCGCGGGGGGCGTGCGGTGTGCGACGCAGCAGGCATTCCCCTGGCAGGCGGTCACTCCATCGATGCGCCGGAGCCCATTTTCGGTCTGGCGGTGACGGGCATCGTCGAAAAGCGCCATCTCAAACGCAACGACACGGCCACGGCGGGTTGCCGCCTGTATCTGACCAAGCCCCTTGGGATCGGCATTCTGACCACCGCAGAGAAAAAGGCCAAGTTGCGCGCCCAGGATGTGGGGGTGGCGCGCGACCTGATGTGCACGCTCAACCGGCCAGGGAGCCGATTCGGCCGGCTGGCAGGCGTGGCAGCCATGACGGATGTGACCGGCTTCGGCCTGTTGGGGCATCTGGTCGAAATGGCGGAGGGCAGTGGCTTGAGCGCTGTGATTGACTACGCGGCAGTGCCCCGCCTGGAGGGAGTGGACTACTACATGGACCAGGGCTGTGTGCCAGGAGGCACGCTGCGCAACTTTGACAGCTACGGCGCGAAGATTGCGCCCCTGACCGAGGTGCAAAAGCACCTGCTGTGCGACCCTCAGACCAGCGGGGGGCTGCTGGTGGCCGTGAGTCCGGAGGGCGAGGCCGAGTTCCTGCAGGCGGCTGCGGAACTGGGCCTGGCGCTGCAGCCCATCGGCCAGCTCACCCCGCGACAGGCCTTTGCCGTCGAGTTGCGCTGATGCCCGACAACCTGACGGACTACCGGCACATCTTCCTGAACGATGTGCCCATGATGGATGTGCGCGCGCCGGTGGAGTTTGGGCAGGGCGCGTTTCCTGGGGTTGCCAACCTTCCCCTGATGGACGATGGCGAGCGCCAGCAGGTGGGCACCTGCTACAAGCACAAGGGCCAGGAGGCCGCGATTGCGCTGGGGCACCAGCTGGTGTCTGGCAGCATCAAGCGCCAGCGCGTTAAGGCGTGGGCGCAGTTTGCGCAGGCGCACCCACAGGGCGTGCTGTATTGCTTTCGTGGCGGGCTGCGCTCGCAGATCGTGCAGCAATGGTTGCTGAACGAAGCGGGCATGGACTACCCCCGGGTGGTGGGGGGCTACAAGGCCATGCGGGGTTTCCTCATCGGCACCACGCAGGCTGCGGCGGCGGAGTGTGGGTTTGTGGTGCTCAGTGGCCTGACCGGCACCGGCAAGACCGAGGTGATTGCGCAACTGGCCAACGGCTTGGACCTGGAAGGCCATGCCAACCACCGTGGCTCCAGTTTTGGCCAGCGCGTGAGCGGCCAGCCGACGCAGATCGATTTTGAGAACCGGCTRGCCATCGACGTGCTGAAGAAGCGAGCACGGGGCCATGCGACTTTTGTGCTGGAGGACGAGGGTCGCCATGTGGGCAGCTGCTCAGTGCCCCTGGAGCTGCGGCAGCGGCTGGAGCAGGTGCCCGTCGTCTGCCTGGAGGACGCTTTCGATGCCCGTGTAGAGCGCATCTTGCGCGACTATGTGTGGCAGCAGTGCGCAGATTTTGTGGCCGTCCATGGCGAGGTGGCGGGTACCGACCTGTTTGCAGCGCGGTTGCTCGATAGCTTGGGCAAACTTGCCAAGCGCCTTGGGGGCGACCGCTACCAGGCGCTTCGTGGGTCAATGCAGGCAGCGCTGGTACAGCAACGCAGTCAGGGTGACTTGTCGCTGCACCGCGGCTGGATTGCTGCACTCATGCGCGACTATTACGACCCGATGTATGCCTACCAGCGGCAAAGCCGGGCTGATCGCATCGTTTTCCAGGGCGACCACCGGGCGGTGCTCGATTTTCTGCAGTCGCAGTCAGCCCCTCGGCGCTAGCTATTGCTCGTCGTCGTCCGGCGGCGCATCCAACCGCTGCGGCAGCACCAGCCGGAACTCGGCCCCCCGCCCTACGTCGCTGTCCACCTCCAGCGCCCCGCCGTGGCGCAGCACGACGGTCTGCACCAGTGCCAGGCCCAGGCCGACCCCTGCGATGGCCGGGTGGCTGTGGTCGTGCAACCGCTGGTAGGGCGTGAACAGACGGCCTTGCTGCTCGGGGGCAATGCCCGGGCCCTGGTCCCGTACCGACACCACCCAGTTCGTACCTCGCGCCACGATGGCGCACTGCACCGTGCCGCCATCGGGGCTGAACTTGATGGCGTTGTGGATCACGTTGGTCAGCGCGCGGGACAGCAGGGCGCGGTCGCCCAGGCAGGGCGCAGTGTCTGTGGTGGACACCGTGCGCACGTCCACGTTGCGGTCACGGGCCAGGGTCCAGAGGTCGTCGGTGGTTTCGGATAGCAGGGCGGCCAGGTCCAGCGGCGCCATGCGGTATTCCTGCGTCTGCGCGCTGGCCAGTTGCACAAAACTTTCGGCCATGCCCAGCGAAGCCTGTGCATAACGTTCGATGCGCTCCAGCAACTCGTGGTCCGACAGGCGGCCGGGGTAGGCACGCTGCATCTCCAGCAGCGTCAGGATGGACGCGTTGGGCGCGCGGATGTCGTGCGAGATGAAGTGCATCGCCTGGTCGCGTTGCTGCAGCGCACGGCGCATCTCGGTCAGGTCCACCAGGGTCAGCAGCCAGCCTGCATTGGCCAGGTTGGTGAAAGGCTTGCACTGCACCAGTAGGCTGCGGCCCCGGGCGTCTGTGCCCTCGGTCTGTTCTGGCAAGGCAGCATGGTGCAAGGCTGCCTGGGTAATGATCGGCTCTTGAGTCCCTGTCTGCATCAGGTCGGCCAGCAGGTCCACCACGGACAGGCCCTGCAAGGAGGGCTGGGCGGGCCCACCCAGGTGTTGGCGGGCCGCCTGGTTGGCCAGCAGGATTTCACCGTCGGGGGCGCAGACGATGGTGGGTGAGGGCAACTGCTGCAGGCTTTCGCTCACGAACTGGTGCAGGTCACGCAGCTGGCGGGATGCGCGCTCCACGGCGTTGATGCGGCGCTCCAGAAAGTCGGCGGAGTCTCCGGGCCGTCTGCGCAACCGCATCGCCAGGCCCTGGCGCTGCAGGTTCTCCATCTCCAGCCGCAGAAAGTGCGCAGCCGCGCTCAGGCGCCGCCAGCTCCACAGCGGGTAGGCCAGCGCCAGGCCCAGCAAGGCGGCGGCCGGAGCGAACTGCAGACCTGCCCACCAGGGCAGGGCCATGCTCAGCAGCAAGGTGGCCAGGGCCAGCCCGGCGCTGGTCAGCAAGGCGGCCAGGGGGCCGATGAGCAGCAAGGCCACCAGCGCACAGGCCACAGGCACCAGGTTGAAGGCGATGTTCAAGGCCTGCGGTGCGCGCACGATGTGTTCGCCGGCCAGGCGGGCATCCAGCACATGGGCAACCACCTCCACGCCCGGCATCAGGCGCGACTGCTGGCTGACGGGCGTGGCAAACATGTCACCCAGCCCCGAGGCTGCAGCGCCGACCAGCACGTACTTGTCCTCCAGTGCTCCGGCTGGCACCTGGCCACGCAGCACATCAATGTAGGAGTAGGTGGTGAAGGGCGATGGCCCGGCGGCGTAGGCGATGAGCGTGGGGTCATTGCGTTGCCAGGGGCTGGTATCCGATGCGCTGGCGGGCGAGGGCGCGCAGGCGGCCACAGATTGACGGTCTGCCACGCACTGCAGCGCCGTGCTGAAGTGGTGCCAGGGGGCTGCCACTGGGCCTTCCTGCAGGTACAGGCTGCGCACCACGCCATCGCTGTCGGGCGCCACATGCACATGGCCCAGGCCGGCGGCAGCCTCGGCAAAGGCGGGCCAGGGCAGGTCGGTCTGGTTGCTGACCGGGCCATAGCCGCGTCGCAGCACGGGCAGCACCACACGGGCGCTGCGCCGGATGGCGTCGGTGAGCAGCAGGTCGTCCTCGGGATAATCCAGGTCGGCTTCGTTGAACAGCACGTCCATGCCGATGGCACGGGGGTTCTGGGTGGTCAAGCGCGAGATCAGCTCGGCATGCAGCGCCCGGCGCCAGGGCCAGCGGCCGATGGCGGCAATGCTGGCGTCGTCGATGGCCACGATCACGATGTCGGGGTGTGCGGGCCGCGAAACCAGTCGCATGCCTGCATCCTGCACCAGGTGGTTGACGCGGCTCAGGCTATCCGCGGTGCTGAGCCAGGCCACCAGCGCCATCAGCGCGCAGGCCAGCAGCGCCCATTCCAGGCGGCGTCGGCGGCGGCGCAGGTGGGCGATGGTCAGCATGAAAGGGGTGGTGGGATGCGGGGCGTCTGCTCAGCGCATGCCAGGGCCGCTGCACGCGCTGGTGCGACCCGCACGGCTGGGCTGGACGGGCTCCATGCCCCGCTCAAGGGCGCCCCACGGGCGTGCCGCTGCTGGTGGACACCGGCAAACCCGCACCGGTGCGGATGCCAGTGCCCACGCGGATCTTGCGCGGGGGAGAGAAATCGCTCTCCAGCCCGCTGGCATCCAGCACCTGGATGCGCACCAGGTACTCGCCGRCGGCGAGGTTGCTGGCCGTCCAGGTCGGGGCGTCGAGCACGGTGTCCTCTGCGACCTTGGCAAAGGCCAGGTCGGTGGCCTCGGTGCGCTGCAGCCGGAAGCGCTGGCCCGCCTGGGCAGGCCAGTGCAGGCGCACCGTCGGGTCTCCGTCCTCCGCCTGCAGGGCTTGCAGGGACAAGGCGGTCGGCCGGTCGGCCACCGTGAAAGGCTGTGGCGGTGCAAACGGCCCCTGGTCTGCCTGCCCGTCGGACAGTGCCAGTAGGCTGGCGATGCGCCAGAAGTAGCTGCCTGCGGGCAGCGCCCCCAGCGGCAGGCGGCATTCGGTCAGGCGCTGCTCGTCGCGCAGGGGCTGGGTGAACTGGGCGTCGGCGGCCACCTGCAGGCGGTACCAGCGCACGCCGGGGACTTCCGTGCAGCGCAGCTCGGCCGCGCCACTGGGTACGACGGCGCCGGGCGCAGGGTGCTGGTACAGCGGTGCGACCGGGCGTGTCTTGACGGTGAACGGCTGCACGGCGGGCAGGCCCGCGATGCCGGCATCGTCCAGTGCCCGAACGGCCAGGTAGTAGCGCCCATCGTCCAGCGCCTTCCAGCGCAGGCGGCCGTCGGGGAAGCTGCCATGGCGCAGCACCTGGGTGAACGCCGGGTCCTGCGCCACCTGCGCCACATACCGGGTGGCCCCGGAGGCCATGGGCAGGTCGATGGCCAGCAGTCCCGCATCGCCCAGTGTGGTGGGCATGCCGGAGGTATCGGGGGCGGGCAGCAAAGGGCGGGGGGCGCCCACCGTGCCATCCGTGGCCACTGCCAGACCCTGGCCCGGAGCCAGCAGCGCGGTCGGCGCCTTGAGTGCAGCGCCGGGCTCGCTGTCAGTGTCGCGCCGCGATTGCACCGCGACCGAGCCATGCTCTACCGACGCCGTGGTCTGGCCCGAATCGGCCAACGCTACGCTGAACTGCGTGCCCCGCACGCTGGTCACCGCCAGCGGTGTGCGGATCTCCATGCGGCGCAGGGGCTCGGCGCTGGGGGGCACGGTCGACTCCACGCCGCCCTTGTGCATCTCCAGCACTGACTGCACGCTGCCAGCGCGCCCCCGCCGACGCAGCTGGCGCAGCTCCAGTTCGGACTGCGCCTGCACCCGCACCACGGTGCCATCGGCCAGCTGCACTGCCACGAACGACTCGGGGCCCACCTTCAGCTCGGTGCCTTCTTCCAGCTTGCTGCCGGTCGCAATGGGGGCGGGCGTGCCGCTGCCCCGCGCCTGCGCCGTGACCTCGCCCTGCACAAACTGTACGGTGGCCGATTCGCTGGGCTGCAGTCGCACGGGGATGAAGATCAACGAGCCCGGCTGCAGACGCTTGGGGTCGGCCACCTTGTTTCGAGCTTGCAGCAACGGCCACTGGCGCGGGTTGGCGAGGTAGCTGCGGGCCAGTCCTTCCAGGGTGTCGCCCTCTTTCACGGCGTGGGCAATTTCATCGCCTTGTTGGGGGGCTGCCGGGGCAGCGACCGGCTGGGCCGAGAAGGCCGTGCTCGCCGCCAGGCACAACAGGGCTGCAGCAAGCGAGTGCATGCGAAACGGCAGGGGGGTCATCAAGTCATGTCTCCTTCATGGGGCACGGTACGGGCAGGCGTGCTGGTGGCAGAGCCCGCCGGACTCTGTCGCGGCCTTCAGCCTTTGTGCTGGGCTTCGACGGCTTCAAAACGGTAGCCCACGCCATACACCGCTGTCACGATGAAACCGTTGGCGGGGCGCAGGTCGAGCAGGGTGCGCAGGCGCGAGATGTGGGTGTCCAGCGAGCGCGACATCACATCGGCCACCTGGCCCCAGACGACTTCCTTGAGGTGGTCGCGCGACAGCAGCCGCCCCATGTTCTGGAACAGGAACAAGGCGAGGTCGTATTCGCGGTTCTTCAGCTCCACCGCCACTCCGTCCATTTCGATGGACCGGGTTTCGGGCAGGAAGCGGTAGCGGCCAAACTCCATCACGCCGCCGGTGTTGTCGGGGTAGGCGCGGCGCAGCAGGGCAGCCACGCGGGCATTGAGTTCGCCGATGCGCACGGGCTTGACCATGAAGTCATCCGCCCCACTGCCCAGGCCTTCCACAATATCGCGCTCCTCCTGGCGGTGCGTGACGAACAGGATGGGCACGCGAGCCGCCACGTTCTGGCGCACCCAGCGCACCACTTCGGGCCCGGTGGTGTCGGGCAGGTGCCAGTCCACGATCAGCAGATCAAAGGTTTCGCGGCGCAGCGTGCGCATCAGCTCCGCACCCGTCAGGTGGGTATGGCACACATGGCCCATCGCCTCCGTGGCCTGCTTGATCAGATCCAGCTGAAGCGCATCGTCGTCCAAAGCGGCTATGCGCATGGTTCTCCCCATCCAAAATCGAACTGCGGATTATTGGCCACAACTACCACGGCGCGGGCTCGCGCCGAGCGGAGCGAGAGGGGATTTGACATTTGTTAACCCTCCCGGCCTGTGGTGGTCACTGCGCGGGGGGCTCTGCCGCTATCTCACGCACCAGTCGCATGCCGACCAGCGTGTAGCGCGTCTCCGGGCTGTTCCAGTTGCGGTAGCCGCAGCGCGCATAGAGCCCCCAGGTGTGCCACGAGCCGCCCCGGCGCACACGCACACTGCCCTCGGCCGGACCTGTGGGGTCATTGCGTGGAGACTCTGCGTAATAGGTGTCGCCATGCCAATCGCCCGTCCACTCCCAGGCGTTGCCCAGCATGTCGTACAGCCCGAAGGCATTGGGGGCAAAGCGGCCCACCGGCGCGGTAAACGCGTATCCGTCATTGCCTGCCAGCGCGTGCTGACGCCAGCGTGACCACTGAGGGGCTGCGGCCTGGTCGAAGGTATTGCCCGCTGAGACCAGCTCTTGCGGGTTGTCACCATGCGGGTACAGGCTGCGGCTGCCCGCGCGGCAGGCGTATTCCCACTCCGCCTCGGTGGGCAGCCGGTAGCGGTGGCCCTCAGTGCGGCTGAGCCACTGGGCCATGGCCTGCGCGTCGTTCCAAGTCACGTTCACCACCGGATGATCCGGCCCTTGCGCAAAGCCGGGGTTGCGCCACGAGTAGCGCGGGTCGCGCCCCTCGAACGCATCGCCGCGCCGCGTGGTGGCCGGGTCGTGGGCGGGGTTGTAGCCATAACCCCCGGTGCCGTCGGCCTCAGACTCTGGCCGGTAGCCGGACGCCTCAAGGAAGCGCTGGAACTGCCCCACCGTGACCTCGTGCTGGCCGAGGTAGAAATCACGGGTGATCTGCACCTCGTGGGCTGGCGATTCATCTGCCAGGTCGGTCAGGCGCTTGCGCTCCAGCAGCGGGAAGTTCTTTTCCAGCGTTTCGACGGGGGGCACGCCCCCCATCCAGAAGGTGCCCGCAGGCACACGGACAAAGGCCATGCCCAGGCTGTTGACCCAGGGCGATGTGACGGTGCTTGCCTGGGTGGACGGTGTGTGCTGGCAGCCCGCCAGCAGTGCGGACAGAGCCAGCAAGGCCGCACCGCTCGCCCAGCGGCGGCACGCTGGTGGGGCGGCTGGCCTCAAGGCTTGTCCTGCAACTCGCTCACGCATTCAAACACCAGACGCGAGCCATCGTTGCGCAACAGTTTGGCGTGCAAGGCCATGCGCTGGCATTCGCGGCTGGCCGCCGCATACGCCTGGGAAGTGTCGGGCCCGTAGACCGGCACGCTGAAGGTGCGGTCGCGGCCCGAGGCCATGGGGCCCGATGGGCCGTAGGGGTTGGTGGCATTGCAGCCCGCCAGTAGGGCCAGCACGGACACGGAGGCACATAGCAGTTTCATGGAAGTCTCCCAAACCGATCAAAAGACCAGTTTACGCACATGCCCGGTGGCTGCCCATAGGTGTTGTGCGGGGCGGCCATGGCGCGAGTCATGCGTGTAAGCCCCCACTGTGCACGCGCAGGCACAGCCACTACAGTGGGTGCTGCGTGCACGGCCGCATGCAGCGGTGGAGGGGCGGAATGGCAAGTGCAAGTACGCGAGCACCGGTTACACAAGACGCCTGGCGGGCCTGGGCGTTGCGGGTACTGCTCGCGCTGGGCTTGCTGGCGCTGCTGCCCGCCTTGCCGGTGTGGACGCCGCTACAGCGGCTGGAGCATGACCTGCTGGCCAGCTGGACCGCTGCGCCGCCGCCCGACGTAGGCGTGCTGGTGGTCGGACTGGACGAGCCCAGCCTGGCGGCGCTGAACCTGACCCCACCCCTGCCGCGCCGCCTGCACGCACAACTGGTGGAGGCCTTGTCTGCGGCGGGCGCCTTGGCGCTGGGCATCGACATGCTGTTTGCCGCGCCACAGTCCTCTGAGGACGATGCCGCGCTTGCTGCGGCCCTGCAAGGGCGCATGCCGGTGGTGCTGGCGGCAGCCGATGTGGCGGTGAACACCTCGCAGGTAGCCCAGTACCGGCAGACCGTGCCCTCGGTCTTCCCCATGGCACGCCAGGGCAGTGTGGCCGTGCAGCCAGACGATGACGGTGTGCTGCGCCTTGCGCCCACCCAGGGCGATGCCCTGTGGAAGGAGCTGGCACGCAGCGGCGGGCGCAGTTTTCAGCCCCCACCGCCGGGTGCACTGCTGCGCTACTACGCCCCAGAAGTCCCGCTGCCCTATGCCCACTACACCCAGGCGCTGGAGGCCGGCCGGGCGCTGCCGCCTGCAGCCGTTCAGGGGCGCCTGGTGCTGCTGGGGCAGAACACGCCGGTGGACGGGGTCGATCAGTTCGCCACGCCCCTGCGTGCACTGGGCGCGGGCACGCAGTCCGGCGTGCTGGTGCACGCTACGGCCCTGGTCAACGGCTTGGCGGGGGACTGGGTGGTGTCCGCCCACCCGGCAGGCCCTTGGCTGCAGGCCGCTCTGGCCGTGGGCTGTGTGGCCGCTTTGACCCGGCGCTGGCGCGGTGCGCGGGCGGTGCTGCTCAGTGCGGCGCTTGCAGTGCTTGCCCTGCTGGGTGGGCTGGGGGCCTACCTGGCAGGGGTGTGGTGGACGGCGCTGCCCACGCTGGCGGGCCTGGCACTGCATTTGAACGTGGGCGCGGCCGACAGCTACTGGCGCGAACACCGCCGCCGCGAACAGCTGCGCGCGGACTTTGCCCGCTACGTGCCCGGCGCCGTGGTCGATGCCCTGGTGGCCGACGGAGCCCAGCCGCAACTGCATGGCGAGCGCCGCGTGCTGACGCTGCTGTTCTCTGACCTGGCAGGCTTCACCGCCGCCAGCGAGCACCTTCCGCCCGAGGCCGTGGCCCGGGCGCTGAATGCCTACTTCTCCCGCATGACCCACACGGTGCACCAGCACGGCGGCACGCTGGACAAGTTCATCGGCGACGCTGTCATGGCCTTCTGGAACGCGCCTTTGCCGGACGCCCGGCACGCAGACCGTGCCCTGGCCTGCGCGCTGGCCATGCAGGCCGACATGGTGGACCTGCGGGCCCAATGGCAGGGCACACCGTTTGCCCAGGTGCAACTGCGCATTGGCTTGCACACGGGTGAGGCGGCGGTAGGGCACCTCGGGTCGCATGAGCGCTTTACCTACACCGCCGTGGGCGACGCCGTGAACACCGCCGCGCGGCTGGAGGGCGCCAACAAGGCCTTTGGCACAGGCATCCTGCTATCGGGCGCCACACACGATGCGCTGCAGGCAGTGCCAGCGGGTGCTGCCCCAGAGGTCCCGCTGATGTGGCTGGACACCGTGGTGCTGGCTGGGCGCAGCACTGGTGTGGACGTGTACACGCCGTGTGACGACCCCGCGCTGGCCTCCATCAGCCACACGCTGCGGGACCACCTTCACGCTGCGCGTTGGGCGCAGGCTCTGCAATGCTGTGCCGATGCGTGCGCGCACGCGCCCGCACATGCCCCGCAGTGGCACGGACAGGCGCTACGCTGGCATGCCCGGGTGCATGCCCAGGCAGACACTGCGCTGGCGGACGGCCCTGTAGCGGGCGCCACAGCCGTATTCACCGCGCAGGCGCTGGACAAGACCTGAGTCCCCGGCGCAAGACTCCCCCAGAGAGGCCCACCATGCCCATCCCTCTTGTGTCATCCCCGTCACGCCTGGCGTGGCTTACGCCGGTGGGTGTCGCCCTGTCGGCCTGGAGTGCTGCCAGTGCCAGCGCGCAATGTGCCGGTGTACCTCTGGCGCCTGACGCAGTGGCTGCGCAAATTGTGGCGCTCAGCGGCCAAGGCGAAACGCGCCCCCCCGGCACGGAGCCCTGGCTGCCTGCCACGCTCGCCCAGCCGTTGGGCCCGGGGGCAGACATGCGCACACTGGCGTTGTCATCCGCCGCATTGCTGCTGGCAGACCGCACGCAGATCCGCATGTCGGCCAACGCGCAATTGCGGCTGTGCGAGGCCCAGCCAGCGCGCACCCTGCTGGAACTGGCTGCGGGCCGGCTGTGGGCGCGCACCAAGAAGGCCCCGGCCAACCTGCTCCTGCAAACGCCTGCGGCGCTGGCCGTAGTGCGGGGTACCGACTGGGACGTGGAGGTGGACGGAGCGGGGCGGACCACGCTCACCGTGCTGTCCGGCGCTGTGGAGTTGCGCAACGACCTGGGCAGCGTGCAACTGGGGCCCGCCGAGCAGGGCGTGGCCGAGCCCGGCCAGGCGCCTGTCAAGCGCCTGCTGGTCAACCCCCGCGAGCGGGTGCAGTGGGTGGCCGCCTACCCGGGCGACCTGACGCGTTGGACCGAGTTCCAGCCCGTTCAGACGGCACCACCCGCTCTGGCAGAGGTTCGCGCCGCATTACAGGCGGGGCAATGGGCCCGGGCGCGTGCCCTGCTGCGGGCCCTGTCGGCGCAGGGCGATGGCGGGGCGGTGGTCGAGCTGGCCCTGGCGGACCTGGAGGTGCTGGACGGCCAGCCTGACGCCGCGCAGCAGCGCCTGGCCTTGGCCTGGCGGCGCACGCAAGACCCCCGTACCGCTGCGGGCCGCGCCGCCCTGCTGATGGCGCTGGACCGCCTGCCAGAAGCGCGCACCTGGATGGATACCACGCGGGCCGCGTCGCCCGGCTTTGCGCCATTGCTGCAGGCCGACGCCGACTGGCACCGGCTGCAAGGGCAGGGCGACGCCGCCCTGGTCTTGTACCAGCAGGCAGTGACCCACGCGGAGGGCGATGCGCAGCGGGCCGCCGCCCTGGCAGGGCTGGGCCGCGCATTGCAAGAGCGCGGAGACCTGCGCGCGGCCCGCAGTGCACTGGCGCAGGCCGTGGCCCTGTCGCCAGACCAAGCGGCCTACTGGGGCGAAGCCGCCACGGCGGCCATCGAAGGCCTGCGCCTTGCCGAAGCGCGCACCGCTCTGGATGCCGCCCTGGCGCAGTCGGGCGACGACTATGTGGCCCTGGCAGCCGCCGGGTTGCTGGCCCTGCGGCAGGGCGATGCCGAGGCTGCCCGCACCGCGCTGCTCAAGGCCTTGGTGATTGAGCCGCGATACGCCCGCGCACAGGTGTGGCTGGCGGTGGCCGAATACACGCTGGGCGAGCGCGCCGCAGCGCTGGATGCGCTGGGCCGAGCACGCCTGGCTGACGCGCGCGACCCGCTGCCCTGGCAGGTGGAGGCCATGCTGCGCAACGACAGCGGCGAGCCCGTGGCGGCCATGGCTGCAGCGCGCGAGGCACTCACCCGGCTGCCCTACCTGAAGTCGCTCAACCCGCTGGCCTCGGACAGCCAGGGCTCGGCCAACCTGGGCAAGGCGCTGGGCGACTTCGGCATGGAGCACTGGGCACGGGCCTACGCCAGCGCGTCGTACTACCCGCTGTGGGCGGGCAGCCACTTCTTTCTGGCCGACCGGTACGAGAGCGACTTCAGCCGCCGCTCCGAGCTGTTCCAGGGCTACCTCACCGACCCCACCGTGTTTGGCGCCAGCGACAAGCGCGCGCAGCTCCTGCTGTCTGCAGGCAGTGAATGGTCGATGGGCACGAGCGCTGAACGCAACCCGCTGCGCCACAACGCCACGGCCGATGTGGGCTACCGCGGCTTTGCCGCCAGCAGCGTGCCTGTGGCCTGGCTGGTGCGCGCCAACGACGTGCAGATGTGGCCCCGCGAAGGCCCTGCCGCCACGCAGTACCGCCTGTCATCGCCCGGGGTGGATCTGGCGCTGGGTGTGCGGCCCAACGAGAGCCTGTCGCTGTTCGCGCTGCACGGCGACACCACCTTGCGCTATCGCTTTCCGCAAGGCCTGGACTTCGGCAACGGCATCACCTTTACCGGCGGCGCGGAGACGCGCACCCGCCGCACCGACCTGGGCGCTGCGTGGCGCTGGTCGGCCGACAGCCAGACCTGGTTCAAGGTGCACAGCGGGCGCCAGACCTCCGGCCTGGTGCTGGACGATGCGCGCTGGGGTCCCCAGGACTACCGCTATGCCAGTGACGAGCAGGGCCTGTTCCTGCGCCACACCGTGCTGTGGGGCGCGCACCGCCTGAGTGTGGGCTGGGAGCGCGTGGACCGGGACACCGTCAGCGCCATCTCAGACCCCGGCATCACCACGCCGCGCACCAACACCGAGCGTTACCACATGCCCTGGGTGGCGGGCGAATGGCGCAGCGGTGTCTGGACCTGGATGGCCGAGGCGTACTGGCCCCGGTTCACCACCCGGCAGCGCGACCGTTATGCCGACACAGCGACGGGACAAGACCTGCTGCCCGTGCAGGACGACGGCGCGGCGCACCGCCACCGGCTGCTGCCGCGCCTGGGCGCCAGCCTGCGCCTGGGCCCGGGCCGCGCCCTGCACTGGGCCTGGCAGGAGAGCGTGCGGGCGCCCGGCACGCACACCCTGTCGCCCGTCGCCACGGGTGCCATTGCCGTGGACAACCAGTACCTGCTGGCGGGCAGCTACGCCCGCAAGCATGCGGTGCAACTGGACTGGGAGGCCAGCGCCACCACCTTCTGGGGCGCCAGCCTGTCGGGGCAGCGCATCAGCAACCTTGTGGCCGCCAACGGTCGCCTGTTTGCGCAGAACACGGGGGCGCTGTTCGACAACGTGGCCACCATCGCCCCCGTGGTGCTCAATGCCCAGACCACGCTCAACACCTATGAGGAAACGCCTGTCTTCGGGCAGGGGCAGCTGGCGCAGGCCACAGTGTCCGTCAACCATTTGCTGGGTCCGCGCTGGAGCGTGCTGGGCAGCTACATCCACACCACATCGCGCAACACCGGGGCGGGTCTGGAGGGGCGTTGGCTGCCCGGCTTTGCCCGCCACGTGGTACTGGGCCAGACCACATGGCGCCATGAGGCGCGCAGCTTTTCGCTGCTGCGCCTGACTTGGCGCGGTATGCGCTACATCGACGAGGCCAACACTGTGCAACGCGCCCCGGGCTGGAGCCTGGCCCTGGCCCATGGCTGGGAGTCGCAGGACCGGCGCTGGAGCTTTACCGGCACGGTGCAGACCGGGCTGCGCACCGGGGAGCGGCCCACGCTGTGGGCCCTGGTGCGGTACCGGGACTGAAGGGGCGCCCAGTGTGCAGAGGGCGCCTTTACCGGGTGATGGAAGGGTGTTTGAGGCCTTTTTGGCCGGCAGCGCTAGTACGATATGCCCAAGTAGCTATCAAAAATGTAGCGAATAGGCGTTGAAAGGCGTACAAAAAAGAGCCCGCAGCCTTGCGGCTCGGGCTGTGTGTCTTGCACGCTGCGCTCGGTGGCGCGCCGGCTTATGCAGCGGCGGCCTCGGCCAGCGCCTGCAGGGCGGCCGTCACTTCGGCAGCTTCCACGCCGTCCACGGGGGCCAAACGCGGGGCCAGGGTCTGCAGGGCTGCGCTGTCCTTCTGCAACTGGGCAATCGCCTGGCCGGCCTCCTTGGGTGCGTCAAATCCCGTGCTCTGCAGCAGCAGGCGGCCGTCGGCGGCCACGAGCTTGAAGTAGAACTTGCCGTCGGCCTCGCGGTACTGCTTGAAAGCGGGCAGTGCGGCCTTGGCGGCCTTGGCCGGTTTGGCGGCTGTGCTGGCCTGCACCAGGCTGCGCAGGCCCACGGCGCTGCGCAGTTCGCGGATGAAGGGCGTGGCCAGCGCGCGGGCGCGCTCGGCACCGGCCAGCAGGGTCTGTTCGATGCGCGCAGGGTTGTGGATGAGTTCTTCGTACTGCGCGCGCATGGGGGCGATCACTTGGTCCACGCGCTCCAGCAGCAGGTGCTTGGCGTCGCCCCAGGCAATGCCGTCGGCATAGGCCTTGCGCAGGGCCTCGGTCTCTTCGAGCGTGGCAAAGGCCTGGTAGATCTGGAACAGGGCCGAGCCTTCGACCTCTTTGGCCTCGCCGGGCGCCCGCGAGTCGGTCAGGATGCCGCCGATGAGCTTTTGCAGCTGCGCGCGCGAGCTGAACAGCGGGATGGTGTTGTCATAGCTCTTGCTCATCTTGCGGCCGTCCAGCCCGGGCAGTGTGGCCACGTGGTCGTCGATGGCTGCCTCGGGCAGCACGAAGTGCTCGCCGTACAGGTGGTTGAAGCTGGCCGCCATGTCGCGGGCCATCTCGATGTGCTGGATCTGGTCGCGGCCCACCGGCACCTTGTGGGCCTTGAACATCAGAATGTCCGCGCCCATCAGTACCGGGTACATGAACAGGCCTGCGGTGACACCGTCGTCATGCTCGCGCCCGGCGGCGGTGTTCTTGTCCACGCTGGCCTTGTAGGCGTGGGCACGGTTCAGCACGCCCTTGCCGGTCACGCAGGTCAGCAGCCAGGTCAGCTCGGGAATCTCGGGGATGTCGGACTGGCGGTAGAAGGTGACCTTTTCAGGGTTGAGCCCTGCGGCCAGCCAGCTGGCCGCGATCTCCAGCGTGGAGCGCTGGATGCGCACCGGGTCTTCGCATTTGATGAGCGCGTGGTAGTCGGCCAGAAAATAAAAGCTCTGCACGCCGGGCGTGAGGCTGGCCGCCACCGACGGGCGGATGGAGCCGACGAAGTTGCCCAGGTGGGGGGTGCCGGTGGTGGTGATGCCGGTGAGAAAACGGGTGGTGCTCATGGGAAACAAAAACTCAGCAGATCAAATGAACAGGAAGTGGCGGGCTCACAGGCTGTGCTGCGCTCAGCGCAGCAAGGCCGTCAACGGGGTGAGCAACAGGTTGATGGCGGTGTAGCCCACGGCCATCAGGGGGCGCAGCCACAGCGTGCCCACCACCCCGGCGATCACCAGGCCCATCACGATAAAAAAGCCCCAGGGCTCGATGCGCGACACCATATGGGCCTGTTTCCAGGGCAGCAGGCCCACCAGAATGCGCCCGCCGTCGAGCGGCGGCAGCGGAAACAGGTTGAAGGCCCACATCACCAGGTTGACCATGACCCCGGCGCGTGCCATTTCCAGGAAGAAGCGCTCCTCAATCCCCGTGCCCACCAGCACCACGAGCAGCACGGCCCAGGCGATGGCCTGGATGAAGTTGGACGCGGGCCCCGCCAGGGCCACCCACACCATGTGCTTCTTGGGGTTGCGCAGATTGCCGAAGTTGACCGGCACCGGCTTGGCGTAGCCAAACAGGAAGGCGCCCGAGGTCGCAAAGTACAGCAGCAGCGGCATCAGGATGGTGCCGACCGGGTCGATGTGCTTGAAGGGGTTGAGCGTGATGCGCCCCATCATGTACGCGGTGTTGTCGCCAAAGTGGCGCGCCGCGTAGCCATGGGCCGCCTCGTGCACGGTGATGGCAAACAGCACCGGCAGGGCGTAGATCAGAACGGTTTGGATGAGATTGGAGGTGTCCACGCCGGGATTGTCTCAGACGCCCCGCTGCCCCCGGCGTTGCCAGGGTGACCCGGCGGGTGTTCAGGCGCCCGGCGGCAACCGCGTATTGTGGGTTGTACGTATGCTGACGGGTCTCCAGGCGGGGTGTTCGTTGCTAGCATCAACCTCTTGCCCGCAGCCCGTGCCAGTTTGTGCGAGTTCGTGCCCTTTGGCGCGCAGCGCTGCGCGGCGGCCCCTCCCACAACGACATACAACAGGCCTGGAGACATTGAAGCCATGTGGAACAACTTGAAGATCGGAACGCGCCTGTTGCTGGCGTTTGGCGGCCTCGCACTCGTCGTGCTGCTGCTGATGGTGATGGCACTGTCCGGCATCGGCGGCGCCGAGCAGGCGCTGCAGGGCGCCACGCCCCCCGCCCAGGCGGCGCTGGCGCAGCTGCAAAGTGCGCGCATCTGGGTGATCGGTTGCAGTGTGGTGGTGTTTGTGCTGGCTTTGGTGGCCACGCTCAGCCTGCGCGCCAGCATCGTGGCGCCGCTCAACCAGGCCATCCTGATTGCCGAAACCGTGGCTTCGGGGGACCTGAGCCAGGAGTTCAACTCCGACCTGGAGGGCGACTTTGGACGCCTGCTGGGCGCGCTGGGCACCATGGAGGACACGCTGACCGACCTGGTGTCCCGCATCAAGCAAAGCACCGATTCGATCACGGCCTCTGCGGCAGACATTGACCATGGCAACACCGACCTGTCGCGCAGGGCGGAAGACCAGGTGTCGTCCCTGACCGAGACGGCAGCCAGCATGGAGCAGCTGACAGCCACCGTGCGCCAGAACGCCGAGCGCGCCCATTCGGCCAGCGGCCTGGCCGTGCAGGCGTCGGCGATTGCCGAGCAGGGCGGGTCGGTGGTGGGCGAGGTGGTGCAGACCATGCAGGCCATCAGTGGCAGCTCGCGCAAGATCGTGGACATCATCCAGGTGATCGAGGGAATCGCCTTCCAGACCAATATCCTGGCACTCAATGCTGCCGTGGAGGCCGCGCGCGCGGGCGAACAGGGCCGGGGTTTTGCCGTGGTGGCCAGCGAGGTGCGCAACCTGGCCCAGCGCAGCGCGGTGGCGGCGCGCGAGATCAAGGCACTGATCAGCGCGTCGGTCGAACAGGTCGAAAGCGGCGCCGGTCAGGTGGGCAAGGCGGGCAAGACCATGGAAGAGATCGTCGGCGCTGTGGGCCAGGTGAGCGCGCTGCTGGGCGAAATCTCCACCGCCCTGCGCGAGCAGAGCGAAGCCATCAGCCATGTCAACGTGGCCGTGTCGCACATGGACGGCAGCACGCAGGAGACGGCCTCGCTGGTGCAGCATGCGGTGAGCACGGCGTCGGCATTGTCGGCACAAGCCCGCGACCTGGAGCAGGCGGTGGGGGCGTTCAAGCTCTGACGAATTCCTGAGCCGCAGCGCGGCTCTCTCCTCCAAGGCGCGCGTTAGCGGCGGCTGAGCGAAGCCCGCTGCACCGCAGCGAATGTATTGGGGGTGGCGCCGCTTCGGCGGGCTCTTACAGCCCCAGCGCCTGCAGGCTGCCCCGGCCTTCGCGCACCACCACCGGGTCGCCGCCGGTGCCCATGGGGGTCAGGTCCACCACCGTGGTGGGCTCCAGGGGGCAGGCCCCGGCATCGACGATGGCATCCACCAGCTTTTCGTAGCGCTCGCGAATTTCTTGCGGGTCGTTCAGGGGCTCGGTCTCACCCGCAGGGATCAACGTGGTGGCCAGCAGCGGGGCGCCGTGCAGCTCCAGCAGCAGCTGCAGGCCTTTGCGGTCGGGCACCCGCAGCCCAATGGTCTTGCGCGAGGGGTGGCTCACGCGGCGGGGCACTTCCTTGGTGGCTTCGAGGATGAAGGTGTACGGGCCCGGCGTGCCCAGCTTGAGCAGGCGGTACTGCCGGTTGTCCACCCGTGCGTAGTTGGCCAGCTCCGACAGGTCGCGGCACAGCAGCGTGAGGTGGTGCTTTTCGTCCACCTGGCGGATGCGGCGCAGGCGGTCCACTGCGTCCTTGTCGTCCAGGTGGCAGACCAGCGCATAGCTCGAATCCGTGGGCACGGCCACGATGCCGCCCTTTTGCAGCAGCAGTGCGGCTTGCTTGAGCAGCCGGGGCTGCGGGTTGTCGGGATGGGCTTCGAAATACTGGGCCATGGGGCAGGTTCTCAGTGATGCGTGGCGCTGCGCGTGGGTGCCTTGCCTGGTGGCAGGTCGTCCAGCGGGCGGCTGGCGCGGCTGCGGCAGCGCGGGGTCAGCGCAAAATTCGGTCGGACAGCAGTTCCCACACGGGGGTCAATGCGCCGGGCAGCAGGGGCAGCGTGCCCAAGTCGGTGTGAGACTCGTCGGGGCTGTGGAAGTCGCTACCACGCGATGCGGCCAGGCCAAACTCCTGCGCCATGTCGGCGTAGGTCACGTACTCGGCTGCGCTGTGGCTGCCCGTGACGACCTCTACCGCCCGGCCACCGTGCTGCTTGAATTCGGAGAACAGCGCGAATTCTTCATTGGCACTGAACTTGTAGCGCGCCGGGTGGGCGATCACCGCCATGCCCCCCGCCTGTGTGATCCAGCGCACGGCATCCCCCAGGCTGGCCCACCGGTGGGGCACATAGCCCGGTTTGCCTTCGGTCAGGAATTTGCGAAACACCTCGGAGGTGTCTTTGCACACGCCGGTTTCCACCAGAAAACGCGCGAAATGGGTGCGCGAGATGAGTGCCGGGTTGCCCACAAACTGCAGCGCCCCTTCGTAGGCGCCCTTGATACCCACCTGGGCCAGCTGGGCCGCCATCTCCTGCGCCCGTTCGCCGCGCCCGCCGCGTGTGGCGGCCAGGCCCTGGGCCAGCTGGGTGTCGTCAGGGTCAAAGCCCAGACCCACGATGTGGACGGTGGTGTCGGCAAAGGTGACCGAAATCTCGGTGCCGGTGAGGTAGGCCATGCCTTGGGCGCGGGCGGCAGCGGCCGCACGGTGCTGGCCGCCGATCTCGTCATGGTCCGTCAACGCCCACAGCTCCACCCCGTTGGCCTTGGCCCGCGCGGCCAGGTCTTCGGGCGTCAGGGTTCCGTCGGAGACGACGGAATGGCAGTGCAGGTCGGCGTTGAGTATGGAGGTCACCGATTCATTTTAGGGCTTGTACTGATAACGCGCCCCACGGAATCCATTAACACTTGTTACATGCACATTTCGCCTGGCTGGCGGGTGTTCAGCCGGGTCGAATGCCGGCAGTGTGGTGGTTTTCCTTGGGCAAGATACAACAACGCGGAACCTCGGGGTTTTTGCAGAGCATCAGGAGCAACCATGAAATTCAATGACCTGCGCGTCGCCCACAAGATGTGGAGCGTGATTCTTGGTCTGCTGGCGCTGATGCTGGTGGCCGCCGTCTGGACCCAGTGGTATGGGCGGCAGGTCACTGCTGCGACCGAAGAGTCCGTCAACAAATACGAGTCCGCCATCACCACGGCGGTCAGCTGGCGTGGCCTGGCGGAAGTGGCGGTCACCATGTCGATGGCCGGGTTTGTGACCACCGACCAGGCGCTCAAGGCAGATTTTGATACCCGGGTGGCTGCGCTCACCGCACGCATCACCCCGGTGCAGGAAAAGATCAACAAGGCGGCGGTGTCCCCCGAGGACAAGGCGGCATTGGCCGCGGTGGCGGCTGCGCGTGCCGATGTCCGGGGCCAGACCGACAAGCTCAAGGAGCTGACCGATGCAGGCGATGCCGCCGCCAAGCAGGCCTATGTGGACAAGGTTTACCGGCCCAAGGTGTTGGCTTATCTGGAGTCGATCGACAAGTTCGTGGCCGTGCAGGAGCGCCAACGTGACGATGCGGTGCAGGCCGCACGTGCCACGCGCGGCAACCTGGTGCTGATCGGGGCTGCCGCAGCCATCGCGGTGGTGGCCCTGGGCATGCTGCTGGCGGCCCTGCTGGTGCGCTCCATCACGCGGCCGCTGGATCGGGCCGTGGTGCTGGCCGAAGCCATTTCGGCCGGGGACCTCACCCAAGACATTCAAGATGACCGCAAGGATGAGTTGGGCGTGCTCACCCGGGCGCTGTCGGCCATGTCGTCACGGCTGCGTGGTGTGGTGAGCGAAGTGCGCCAGGGAGTGGACTCGGTCTCGTCGGCGTCGGTGGAGATTGCCAACGGCAACCACGACCTGTCGGCGCGCACCGAGCAGACGGCCTCCAACCTGGAAGAGACGGCAGCCAGCATGGAACAGCTCACGGCCACCGTGAGCCAGTCGGCCGACACGGCCCGCCAGGCCAATCAGCTCGCCGGCACGGCAGCCCAGGCTGCAGCGCGGGGCGGCGAAGTGGTGGGCCAGGTGGTCACCAGCATGCAGCAGATCACCGACAGCAGCCGCAAGATCAGCGACATCATCGGCACCATCGACGGCATCGCGTTCCAGACCAACATCCTGGCGCTGAACGCTGCGGTGGAAGCCGCCCGAGCAGGCGAGCAGGGCCGTGGGTTTGCGGTGGTAGCCAGCGAAGTGCGCAGCCTGGCGCAGCGCAGCGCCGAGGCGGCCAAAGAGATCAAGACCCTGATCAGCGCCAGCGTGGAGAACGTGGAATCGGGCTCGGCCCAGGTGGCGCAGGCAGGGCAAAGCATGCAAGAGATCGTTGCCAGCGTACAGCGGGTGAGCGACCTCATCGGCGAGATCACGGCCTCCTCGACAGAACAGCGCGACGGCATCGCGCAGGTCAACCAGGCCGTCACACACCTCGATCAGATGACGCAACAGAACGCGGCGCTGGTGGAGGAGTCCACGGCCGCAGCCGCCTCGATGCGTGACCAGGCACAGCACCTGGCGCAGGTGGTGTCGGTATTCAACGTGGGAGCGGTGGCCACCCGGGCGCCGGCAGCGGCACCCCGTGCTGCAGCACCGGCGCCTGCGCCACGGCCCGCCGTGGCTAAGGCCCCACTGGGCAACAAGCCTGCCACCGCCAGTAAGGCGGCCGCCAGCGCGCCCAAGGCCCCGTCGCGGCTGGCGCCGCCAGTTACACCCGCAGTCACACAGTCGGCAGCCCCTGCACCCAAGGCTGCGGCCAAGGGCGGGGACGACGACTGGGAAAGCTTCTGATCCCTGGCCCTCGCGTGCCCTGAAGGCTCAGGGGCGTAGGCCTGTCAGGGCCCGCAATACTGGGACCAGAGGCTTGGGTGTAGCGGGCTGGGACTTTTGTACCGGTCTGGCCCCATCCGGCCATGGGTTCTAGCGCCTGTTCGATCTGTCTTCGTTCGCGCATTCCTGGCGGGTTTTGGATGCGGGTTTTTCCCGGTGGGGCATGAGTCCGCCGGTGCCTTGGGCTGGCGTAGGCTATGGCCTGTTGTTGATGTAATCGAATGTGTCTTGCACGCTATGCGCAGACCATGGAGACATCACCGATCCACGAGGAAAAACCAACCATGCAATTTGACAATATCCGCGTCTCCCGCAAGCTGTGGGGCGCCTTTCTGGGGCTCATGATTGCCATGTTGCTGCTGTCTGCGTTTGCGCAGAACCGGGGCAACTCTTCGATGTCAGCGGCCATGGACGCCGTGGTCGAGATCGAGGCCCGCATCTCGGCTGCTGTGCGCTGGCGGGGCGCCACCGAAACGGCTGTCACCATGGTCATGGGCGGCGCGGTGACCACTGATTCGGTGCTGGCCGAGCAATACGGCGCCAAGGTCAAGGAGATTATTGGCAACATCAACAAGGTGCAGGAAGGCATCGTGGCCTCGGCCACCGCGCCCGAGGAGAAAATCTCGCTCGACAAGGTGCTGGAGGCGCGCAAGGCCGTGCTGGCGGCCACCGCCAAGACCTGGGAGCTCAAGGGCGCAGGCGATGCCGTCGCCACCCAACGCTATGCGGACGACGAGTTTGCCCCCCTGGTCACCAAGTACCTCAAGGCGCAGGATGAGTTTGTGGCCACGCTCGAAAAGCGCCGCGACGTGATCCGTGCCGAAGCCACCCAGCGCCGCATCGAATACGCCATCACCGGCATCATCAGCTCCATGGTGCTGATGGCGGCGGGCCTGTTCCTGGCCTGGAAGCTGGTGCGCTCCATCACCCTGCCGCTGAACGAAGCGGTCGAGACCATCGATGCCATTGCAGCAGGCGATCTGACGCGCGAGCTGCAATCCACCCGCAAGGACGAGTTTGGCCACATGCTGCGTTCGCTGTCGGCCATGTCGGCACGGCTGCGCGGTGTGGTGAGCGAAGTGCGCCAGGGGGTGGACTCGGTCTCGTCGGCGTCGGTGGAGATTGCCAACGGCAACCACGACCTGTCGGCGCGCACCGAGCAGACGGCCTCCAACCTGGAAGAGACGGCAGCCAGCATGGAACAGCTC